>CACYCC010000182.1 GCA_902772805.1 uncultured Lachnospiraceae bacterium
ACCGTCATCAACGGATGCGATAAGTTCTTCGACACTGTTGGTGCCGGGAAGTATACACGTGTTTCTCATTCTGATGATGGGTTCGTCCGCAAACGCCCAGCCTCTTGCATTACCCGTAGGCTCCATGCCGAACTCTACCGCGGTCTCTCTGTCGTTCATGTATCCGGTAAGTATTCCGTCTTTTATAAGAACGTCGTCGACGGCCTTGGTACCCTCGTCATCCATAAAAACCGGAAGCGGAGCCGGTTTTCCGTCATAGGTATGAGCAAAATCCACCATGTTTACAAGTTCGGACGCAACACGCTTGTTAAGACTCGGTCCCGCAACACTTCCGCCCTTTACAAGATCGGCTTCAACCGTATGACCTACAGCCTCATGAGCCAGCATTCCGCCCATCATACCGCCCAGTACCACGGTCTTATATCCCGCTTCGGCGTATACGCCTTCTTTTTTGTCCATGACTTTTTTATAGAGCTCATCGATATCCGGGAAATACTTGGAAACATCGGCGAAATTATCAAAGAAACTGCCGTAACCTCCGAGTGCCTTAAAAAGTTCTACCGGAACACCGTCGGCGGATTCCGCATTCAATATCACGTACATATAGCATCTCGGAGTTACGAGATGTCCGTCATATGCATCGGAAGTATAGATTATCCTTTCCTGAGAATCCTCGGTGTATACTATCGTACGGCTGGTAAGGCCGGGACAGTTCTTTTCAACATATTCATCAACCGTCTTGCACGCCTCGATTATGAGTTTCTGCTCGGCATCCCTGATATCATCGTTTAAGGGTATCATTCCGGTACCGTAAGACGGCGGAAGTGCTACGCTCCTGCCCGAGTGACCGGCTAAAAACCCCGCATTTTCCGTAGCTGCCTTGATGACTTTATCCGCAGCTTCCGAAGTATAGTCCGCTATCGAAGCAAATCCGAAAGTACCGTTATTGTTGACTCTCGCACTTATACCCCTTCCCGACGATCTTGAGTTTGAAACAAGGTTTCCCTTTAACAGCACAACTCTTCTGTTGCGGTTTTCGTGTGCTCTTAACACTGTCTGAACCCCATCGGCAAACAGTGCCTTTTTACCGCTAAAAATGTCCTGCAACATTGCCATTCTCCTCCTTTGACATTATAAGTGTTATCTTTTCAGTGATCTTGCTAAAATGCATGCCGTTCGATGCTTTTACGAGTATCACTCCCGCATCACGAACGATATCGTCGATACTTTCAAGCACTTCATCAAGTGTCTTAAAGTATCTCACATCCCCGCAGTTTCCGGTAAGAGCTCCCTCATAGGTGTTATGAGAAAGGTCTCCGACGCAGACGATCGTATCGACTGGCTTTGAGGCGGCATATTCACCGATCTCCCTATGCATTGCGGCTTCGTCGCTTCCGAGTTCAAACATATCACCCAATATCGCAACACGCTTTCCCTCGCCAAGACACAGCGTATCTATCGCAGCCCGCATTGATGTGGGGGCCGCATTGTAACAGTCGTCTATCAAAAAGCCGTTCTTAAGTGCTATGAGATTGGATCTTCCCGCGATCGTGGCCGCATCTTTAAGACCTTTTACGATCGCATCGGTACTCATGCCGAAATATTCCCCGATGGCGGCCGCCACACAGGCATTGGCCACATTGTGATTGCCGATCATGGAAATACCGGCATCAAACTCACGATTTCCCAATACAACGGTCATATCCGTCCCTTTAAGTCCCCGGGAAACAACGTTCTTAACATGCGCATAGTTTGATCCGTTAAAGCCGTAGAACTTGGGGATAGTTCCCGCCACATCCTTTACCGTTATAAGCTTGTCGTCATCACCGTTTAAAAATATCGGGCCCTCCGGGTTTCTAAACTCAAACATTTCGGTTTTGGCCTTAAGTATGCCGTCCCTGGTCCCTAAATTTTCAAGATGGCTCTGACCGATATTTGTGATCACGCAAACATCAGGAACCGCTATACTTGCAAGAAGCCTCATCTCCCCGAAATCGCTTATTCCCATTTCAAGCACCGCGATCTCGCAGTCCGCATCTATATCAAGCACAGTGAGAGGAAGTCCTATCTCATTGTTAAAGTTTCCCAAAGTCTTATGAACGTTAAACGCCGCACCCAGAACGCTCGCCACCATTTCCTTGGTGCTGGTCTTGCCTACACTTCCCGTGATGCCGACTATTTTGATATCAAGAGTGGTCCTGTACCATCTTGCAAGGTCCTGAAGCGCCTTTATCGTATCGCCTACCACAAGACACGGGCCTGTAACACCTTCGGGTACATGATCGCACAGCACTGCTGCCGCGCCGTTTTTAAATACATCGCTTATATAATCGTGTCCGTCGACTCTCTCGCCCTTTATGGCTACAAAGAGACTCCCGTTTCCGGCTTTTCTTGAATCCGTTACCACGGAAGATATTTTGCCGGTACCTTCCCCGACAATACGCGCGCCGGTCGCAACGCGGACTTCGTCAACAGTTATTTCCTTCATCTTCGGTATTTACCCTTCCTTCGATCAGTCTCTTTAACCCGATCGATGCAACCATATATATAACGGGACTGTAGAGATACAGGTATCTCGCACGCGCTTCAAATATCATCAAAAAGCACATTATCATGAACATGACGGCAAGTATCGATGTTTCCCTGTAATCCCTGTACTTGTGCCCGCGTATGACGATGAGCGAGCAAAAGCACAATGTCATAAACCATATCGCCTGAGTGACGGCCACATAAATATCATGGTTTGCGCCGTTATGATATACAAAACTCCTGAGAAACAGCGAGATCTTGTCACCCCTGTCAAAATATGCCCAGTAAAAATCGCCTTCGTTGCCCCATCCGAACGTTCCGTCGTTGAAATTGGTAAGCGACTTCTGTGCCATGAATTTGAATATCCTGACGGGCATCATGCCCTTTATGCGAGCCATTCCCTCCTTAAGATCTTCGGCATTTCTGGTCTTAATGTCGGGATAGGCAAAAGAACGGTTTACATCTTCCTGATTGTATCCGCCGCCGCTGGACTCATTAAATCCCATCATGAAATAGTGGGCCGGTGTTACGGATCTTGTTTCATCGGGCGTAAATCCTATCGCTTTATTCATGCCGTACCTTGCAAGAAACGCAAGGGAAGCACCGATAGCGATACCAAGCACAAATATGGCGAACTTTTTAAGATTCTCCTTAACATGTTTTAAGTTAAATCCAAAAAGAAAATGTAAAACCTCAAACAGCGCAAGCGCCATGAATGTAAGTAACACCGTGGGCTTTATGAAATATCCGATAAACGCCACAAAACTTATGAGGCCCCATATTTCATGTCTTACCCTGTCTCGTCCCGAAATATAAAGCCATATGATGAATGTGGGGAAAAAGATCGAATAAGTATCCGAATAAGGTATGCTGATCCACGGAGAAAGACCGGTAAGTATCACATACACGATCCACATGATATATACAAGCGACTTGCGGTTTGTAAGAACCCTCACGCAGTCGGCCATAAAATATCCCGTAAGGCTTACCAGAAGGGCTCCCACAAATATGAGCGGAAAATATGCTCCCTTAATATTGCAAAGCCAGAAAACCTTAAGTATTCCCGCAAAGATCCCCGTTAAAAATGAATTGTTGGGATAAAGAGAAAAGTAATGCGCATCCCCGATCGACGCTTTGTTGAATGCGATATCCTGAGCCATGGTCACGATCTGCCTGCAATCCCATCCGGTCTCAAAATAGATCTCATACGCATATATGAGCTGAACCGCAAAGAGAAGGAGCGTGAGCCACTTTAAAAGTCTCATCGTGTGGGAAAAATCGGAACTCGGTCTCGTAACCGGAAATTTGACCTTGGAACGGATCAGCTCGCCCGCCAGCAAAAATCCCGAAGCAAACACCAGAAACACACCGAACATGATAACGTTCGGCAATCTGCTGTTGTTTTGATACATATAGTAGAATCGGTTATCGATCAATACATTTATTACGATCACAACGGTTATGAACGCAAAGAAAATGTACTCCGTAAACCGGTAAAATCTGCTTTCTGCCATATAACTACCTGTTGTGCGGTCTGCCGCCATACCCCGTATCGGTTCCCCCGGATCACTTGTTCATAGCAAGTGCGATTATCTTTTCGCAAAGATCCGTAAATGACATGCCAAGCGCCGCTGCCTCCTGAGGCACAAGCGATGTGGGTGTCATTCCGGGAAGAGTGTTTGCCTCAAGACAGTACATTTCTCCCGTCTCGTCCATCATAAAGTCCATACGTGCGTACTGCGAGAGCCTTAACGCCTTAAATACATCCTCGGCCATCCCGCGCATGCGTGCCGACTCATCTTCACCAAGTTCCGCAGGACATGTCTCGATCGCAGACCCTTCCTCGTACTTGGTCTTGTAATCGTAAAATACACCCTTCGGTGCGATCTCTATAACCGGAAGTGCCTTTCCGTCTATGACTCCGACAGAAAATTCACGTCCCTTTATATACTGTTCGACTATAAGCTCATTGCCGTATTTAAAGGCATTTTTGACAGCCTCAGCGTATTCTGAGTCGTTATGAACGATATATACACCAACGCTCGAACCGCCGTCGGTAACCTTGACAACCACCGGGTACTTGGGCGTATGTGTATCCTGTGCGCCCTTTTTAAGAGTATAGCCTTCCGGCGTATTGATGCCGTGAAGTCTGAAAAGTTCTTTGGACATGGACTTATCCATGGCTATGGCCGAACTGAAATAATCGGTTCCCGTATATCTGATACCGTAAAGATCGAACGCCGCCTGAACCTTGCCGTTTTCACCGTTCTCACCGTGAAGTGCCATGAATACAACATCTGCCGCACGACATATTTCGATAACGTTGGGGCCAAAGAAAACGTTCGGGTCTCCTCCGCGTTTTCTTTTTACGGCGTCTATGTCGGGTTCGGTTCCCGTAATGTTTCCGACCTGTGCCGAATACTTGTCACAGTCGGCAAAAACCTTGTCGGCATCCGATGTTTCGATCCCCATAAACACGTCCACAAGTACGGCCTTGTGTCCGGCATCTTGTAACGCTTTTAAGATCTTACCTCCGGAAACGAGCGATACGTCTCTTTCCGTACTGAGTCCGCCTGCCAAAACTACTATTTTCATATTCTGTCCCGTTGTCGCGGCCTGTCATATTTGGCTTATAAAGCCATGACCGCAACCTGTATCCGCTAAAGGACCCGGTGCCTTATCGCTGTTCGTCATTTATCCGCATAAAGAAGCGAGAGCCTGTAAAGCGGCACGATAAACTGTACGTACATATCGGGAGTGGTGATACCTTCACAATATATCTCACACTCGGGATTGCGGCCGCACATATAGTGCACGTAGTCCTCTTCTATATTTTTGTATTCCTGGTTACTGATGATATAATCGGCAACCATGATCTCCATTAAGTTTCTTAAAAGTACCGAAACTTCCCTGTCGCCCTGCTCGACCATATACCTCGATGCGCGGGCCGAATTTGATTTGTCCTCGGTACGCGACATGTAGTTTTCCATAAGAGTCGTACAATATTTGACATTCGTACTTCTGGTGGAAGACATGTATACCACCGCTCCGTCAAGCACGAGACGGCCGTCAAATTCCTTGTCTGCGTTATCCTTTAAAAACGTATCGATGACACCGCTGTAAACACCGTAACCCGTTGCACGATACATCTCGGTCGCGGCCCGAAACATCTGCGCGGGATCGACAAGTTCCGTGTTTGCTTCGAGGCATTTCCACGAGATGTTGGCAGCCTCTATGCACCTTTTGGAAAACTCGGGATCGTATTTCTTGACCATATATGACATACGCGCCATTGTGGCACAGTAATATGCCGTTGCCCTCGTAGTCTCACCCATCACAACGTAGGATTCGTTTCCCGAAGTCTCGTCTTTTATAAGAGAAACCGCGGTATATACGCCGCCGGTCTCTTTGTTTTGCATCTTAAAGAGCCACTCGGTCTCCGCCATTGCTTCGTCGAGTATATCGGGGATCCCGTTACCGCTGTACTCAAGTCCCGCATCATCGCCGAATGCAGCCGGGAAATATTCCATTCCCGTTAAGATATCCTGGATCGCAAGGCATGCTTCGCAGACGTCTTTACGGCTGTCCTCACCCGTTATCCAGCCGCCGGATACTTCGATCTTTACATTGGCGTCGTCTTCGAGCGGAACTTCAAGCGGCATGAGGGTTGAGACTTTAAGGTCCGAAAGCTTCTTAAGATACTCCGATGCAAGAAGCGCATATTTGTTTTCGCAGATCTCAAAATCGTTGCTGCGTCCTATGAGGTCTGCCTCGATATAATATGTCCCGGGTTCCGTGATACCTGTAAAATCGGCGTTTCCGGTATATTCCTCGCCGTCCTCGCCGCATTCCCTTACCTTAACGTTACCCGACATCACGATGGCACCGCTTTCTTTGTCCACCACTTTAAAGATGCTGGGTAAAATGGGAGCTTCGATCACCGCGATCTTGTTGCCATTTACATCATATCCTTTAAGGTCCACTAAGATACTGGGGTGCATGGGAGTCTTGTCATATGCTATTTCAGGCGCTTCCAGCATTGCGGTAATGTTTTCCGTATCGTTTCCCGCGTTTGCGGGGGTCGGTGTAAGAGGATTGCCGCCGCATCCGGAAATCATGGCCGTTACGAGTAAAAGCGCCGTTAGTTTTCTTTTTCCATGAATAGTAAACATCATTCGCATTATACTCCATTTGGGCGATAAATAAAATAGTCGCCGCACTTTCGTATCATATGTCCGGGCAAAAGAAAAGGCGTGCCGGATGTCCGGAACGCCTCCTTGTGTCTTCATTGTTTCGTTCAATCGTAGGGGTGTATCGTTTCGATGGTGCCGTCTTCGGAAATGTTAAGCTTTGTGTACTTAACGCATCTTTCATGAGTAACACCGCCCGAAAGCTCGCAGTCGTGATAGAAAAGATACCATTCGCCGTTGATCTCGACTACCGAGTGGTGAGTCGTCCATCCGAGAACGGGCTCCATAATGCGTCCCTTGTAAGTGAAAGGACCTGCGGGGTTGTCGCCCTCGGCATAGCAAAGATAATGTGTGGTTCCCGTTGAATATGAAAAATAGTACTTTCCGTTATATTTGTAGGTCCAGGGATCCTCGAAATATCTGCGGTCTTCGTCACCTGCGGTGATGGGCTTTCCGTTTTCGTCAAGTATCTGAATGTGCTTGGGCTCGGTCACGAACTTATCCATGCTCGGTGCAAACTCCGCAAACATCGGTCCGATCGCGGGTTCATCGCCTTCGGGACGTCTTTCCGAGGGGTTAAAAGAACCCGACTGCCACATCTCGAGCTGTCCTCCCCAGAGTCCGCCGTAATAGCAATAGAGTTTTCCGTCATCGTCCTGCAAAACGCAAGGGTCGATACTGTAGCTTCCCTGTATATAGTTATCCTGAGGCTTGAAAGGTCCCACGGGTGAATCGGACTCTGCAACACCGATCCTGAATATACCGTCCTTATCCTTGGCGGGGAACACAAGATAATACTTGCCGTTTACAAATACGGCATCGGGTGCCCACATCTGCTTGCTGACCCACGGAACATCATCCTGGGAAAGTGCGAGACCGTTATCCACACAGGGGGAATCAAGGTCATCCATTGAAAGGATGTGATAATCCTCCATTATGTACTGGTCTCCGTCATCATCGTCGGGGCAGTCATGCTCAACGTCGTGTGAGGGATAGATATAGATCTTTCCGTCAAATACATGCGCAGACGGATCGGCGGTATAGATATTTGTTACAAGTGGTTTTCTTTCGTTAGGTCGTCTCATATGGTCTCTCCTGTTATGTTGTTACGCCGCACCTCGCAGCGGATCACATATAAACTATACTCCTTACATACTGTCATGTCATCTCAAGTTTTGCTTATTTGATCTATCGAAATTCGGAAACCGAGCAGCCCTATCCGGTGTCTTTTCTTGACTGTTACTGTGTTTTATAGTACTTTCATAATATATATAAACCTTTTTTCAGAGGTATTTTTTCGACCGTTTTCAGTAACAAAGGAGGTATCATGTTTCTTAAGAAAAGTCTCAGACTCCGTATTACCCTCATTACTACAGTTATGATACTGATCATCCTTATCATCAATGCGGTGGTAAGTTCCAAGCGGGCCAAGCTTAAATTTGAAAGCCTTGCCGATGAAAAATTTGTGGTAACAAGCGAATATTATGCGGAGATCGTGGATAACTGGTTTAACGGCAATGCCTCTTCACTGTTATCCCTGGCTGCATATATTGACAGTTCTGATGGCGATATGTCAGAACTGCATGATTATCTTGCCAAATTTGTGGCAGACGATGAAAATGTAAGTGAAGCCTACTACGGCAGAGATGATGACAGCGCCGCCTTCGGTAACTACAACCCTCCCGCGGATTTTAAGATAACCACTCGCGGATGGTACTCGGAAGCCAAGGCATGTGACGGTATATATTATACGGAACCTTATGTGGACGCCATTACCGGAAATCTTTGTATCAGCATGTGTTATGCGTTAAAAGACGGTGTTGTGGGTATAGATCTTGCTCTTAACAACTTAACCGAAAGCATCCCCGATCTTTCCGAAGAATACGCTATGATCACCACATCCAACGGAACGATCGTGGTTCACAAAAATCCCGATTTTGCATTGTCGGAGTCAAGTTCCGTATCGTTAAAAGATGTTATCGGCGGAGCCTATCTTGCATCAATGGAAAGCGATGATGAATTTGAAGATTACAACGGAACCGTAAGTTACATCACAGCAGCCGAAGTTGATGCCAACGGATGGATCGTTGCGATCATCACACCCAAGAGCGTATACGACCAGCCTGTCAAGGAATTAAGATCGATATTTGTTCTTCTTACGATAATCTTCTGTCTGATAGCCGCAGGTGTTATAAGCTTTATAAGCTTTCAGATCACCAAGCCCATCGTTTCCATGACGGGTGAAGTAAACAATATAGCAACCGGCATACGTGAAGGTCACGGAGATCTTTCGGCTCGTATAACATATAAATCGGTCGATGAACTCGGCATGATATCCGACGGTATCAACGCGCTCATGACCGAACTTGACAATCTGATCCCTCAGGCCAAGAGTGCCGCCACAAACGTAAGCGATCATTCCGAAAACCTGGTAGAAGTGAGTGAAGAACTTACCCAGGCAATGACCGATATTGCTCAGGCCGTTGAAGATATCGCAACAGGCGCAACACAACAGGCTACGGATGTAACATCCGCAACCGACAATGTCGAAAAGATCGGTGAAAGGATCGATGAAGTTGCCAATGCGACCAATGAATTGAGTCTCATAGCATCGGATATGCATGATTCTTCGATCGCATCCGAAGATCAGATCAAGAACCTGCAAAAGTCCACCGATACGATGGTCGCCGCTATCGAGCGTATAACCGCACAGATCAAAGATACCAGCCGCGCGGTCGACTCCATCAACGATAAAGTTAACGTTATCAGTGAGATCGCTTCCCAGACAAACCTTCTTTCTCTCAATGCTTCGATCGAGGCGGCAAGAGCCGGCGATATGGGTAAAGGATTTGCTGTAGTAGCCGAGGAGATCGGAAAGCTTGCCATCAATTCGGCAGAATCGGCAGACCAGATACGTGAAGAAATGAACAATCTCCTTAAATCCTCGCAGCAGACGGTCGAAGAATCCAACAAGGTTCACGATCTTACGGTAACCCAGCAGTCTGTGCTTGATGATACCACCAAGACGATCGGTAAATTACTTGAGGAGATCGGAAACACAATCTCTCATGCCCAAACGATCGAGAACGATGTCAAGGCTTGCGTGAGCGCCAAAGATGCGGTCATCGACCTTATGGGTTCGCTTGCTGCGATCTCCGAAGAGAATGCGGCATCCTCCCAGGAGACCTCCGCTACCACAACTCAGATCGGAAATCTGATCGATAATCTTGCCAACACCGCTCAGGATCTTAACAGAGTGGCTTCGGGCTTAAACGATAATCTCAATACATTCTCATAAGTCTTATAATATTAAATGGCTTCACACCGATCACTCGGTGTGAAGCCATTTTTATTATCTTATCGTTACGATACGAGGTCAACATGCTGCATTGAGCCTGCCATACCGTCTTCGTACAGGAAAAGGCCTGTCTGCCTTATATACCCGAGAGCCGCATTGTTCGCATCCGCCAGTGTAAACTGCGTTGCCGCTGCCCCAAGGTATAAAGCTCCCACGTTCTTTTGCTTGAGAGTATAAAGAACGTCCTCGCCGGAAGGATCCTTGACCCAGAGCTTGAGCTTTTCAAATATCTCGTCGTTTTCGTCTATCCAGCCGTTTCCGTCTTCGTCATACTTGCCAAGATCCTTAAAGCCGTCTCCCGACTTGGGACCGAAAAGTTCCGATCCGTCATTAATCTTCCCGTCACCGTTAAGATCGAGTGCGAGAAATGCACTTTCCGGACCAAGCGAAGATATCTTTTCTTCTTTGCCGTCGGCATCGAGGTCAAAGAAAAAGCTAAACTCATCTCCCGACTTAAGACCCGGGAGATTTCCGTTAAAGTTGATCACCAACGGATCGCAGAGATTAAGGTCTGTAAGATTTACCTGCGTCGATGAATACGCCGCAAAAGTCCTGCTCATCTCTACGTTAAGACCAACATCGATCGTTCTCCCGTCGGCGGTATTTACCTGTCCGAGTGCCTTAAATGAAGTCGATTCGGTTTCCTCGTAGTACGTTTCTTGCGTAAACTTCATCTCGGAAAGCTTAACGCTCACGGGTACCATGTCATAGCATGCGATGTCACTTAAACCGTCATCTTCAATCTCGGCAAGTTCGGTTGCATCAGCGGATTCATTAACGCTTTTACCGCCGAATAAAAGATCGAATATGTGGCGGATCATAAGCTCATGAAGCTTCTGAAATTCTCTGAAGACCGATCGGTCTGCCGCTATATTGTTGACATATTTTCCGGACGTTCGAAACATCGGAAATTCCTCGGAATATTCCGGCTTTTTCCCGGTCTTTTCGGTTTCGGGTGCTTCATCTTCCCGGTAGTTTTTGGCCTCCTCCTTTCCCCCAAGATAGTCTGAAAATGACATAAGCGCGTCTTTACTTCCCTGTGCGCTTACATCCGTCTGCGCATACGTGGTGCGCATGGTGCTTGAAGACTTGTACAGTCTTGCGGAATCCATTCCTAGAGTGTAGGAATCAATTCTCAAATGTTACCTCCTTAGATAAAATTAGGAGCAACATCACGGGACGGGATATCCGTTCCCATGTGTTACTCCTTGTAGTTTATATATCGGAGTCTTTGCCGAATATCTTAACCGGAAAATTGTATATGTCATTGACCGATTTGACGGTAACCCGCCGGGAAAACGGCCTGAATTGAGTGATATTTTAAAAATTTATTGAAAAATAGCGAAATATTTTATATAATGTAACAAGAGTTTTGCAAAAGTTTTTTGCAAAGACAAAACCCACACTATTTTTTAGGAGGAAACAAATTATGAAATTTTGTCCTACATGCGGAACACAGTTAGATGATGCTGCAGTAGTATGTACCAATTGCGGTGCTAACCTTGGAATGCCTCAGCAGCCTGCTTATGCAGCAGCTCCCGTGATCCCCCCTTACGATCACACAGCAGAGTTCAGTGCTCAGGAAATCTCCGAAGGTAAGGTATTCGGTCTTGCCGTATATCTTCTTGGTTTTATCGGTGTTATAGTTGCTTTACTCGGATGCCGTGACAACAGGTACGCGCAGTTCCATATCAGAACATGGCTTAAGTTAGAGATCTGCTCGGTTATCCTTATTATCTTCTGCATCATTCCTATCCTTGGATGGATCGCTGCAGGTGTTGGTTACATCATCATCTTCGTATTACAGATCATTTGCTTCTTCAACGTTTGCAACGGTAAAGCAATCGATCCCGCAATCATCAGAGGATTCGGATTCCTTAAGTAATTCATTGAACAAAAAGAACTGTGCCCTTTGTGCACAGTTCTTTTTTTATGTTCTTTTTTCTTTTATACACGATTATAATTGATCAGGCATCCCTTAAGGATTATCTGTCGTTCCTCATCGGTAAGATTGCCGAGAGTAAGATTAAACTCCTTAAGTTCTCCGGCCTTGACCGCATATGCCTTTATGACATCAGCTTTGTCTTTAACCGCGGATCTGATGCCCGGTAAGAATATGTAATCAAGATTCTTAAACGGTAATTCGCCTTCAGAGATAACAAACGGAAGCATTCCCCAGTTGATGAGGTTTGAACGGTAACGCTTTGTTGCGTATTCATTGGCGATGTTTGCACATCCGCCGAGCACTCTCTGACATGACGCAGCCTGTTCACGGGCAGAGCCGTCACCGGGTTTTACGGCAAATATCGTGGTTCCGAGTCCCGTGTTATCGGCACTTACATCGGGGAATTTCGTCAAAACAGTTTTAACCGCACTCTGTACTTCTTCGCCAAGATCCGTAAGAGCGGTATTTGCACGACGCTTTTCTTCAAGCGAACGTATCTCTTTGGCTCTTCCCACATATTCGGGATCTTTTCTTGAAAGCGTGAACTCCGCAAGTCCCAGGGGATTCGATCTGTATGATGAAGTTTCACCCGAAGGGATGAGTTCATCGGTCGTGGTAACGGGATCGTGGATCTCGGATACGACCTTTAACAGAAGATTGTCCGTAAGTGCGATCATCTCGGGCCAGTCCTTGATGTTGGGACCGAGGATTATTTCGGCAGTTTCATCGGCAACTCCGTGTGAATCGAATACACGGTTCTTGTATATGTTTGCGTCGAAATGATATTTGTATTTTCCTATAACATCCGGAACTTCCGTTGCGGGTGTCAGCACGCCTTTGTTGGCTGCCGTTGCGGCTATCGATCTTGCGTCCATCAAAGCAACCGATGAGATCTGGCCGTTCTGAAGCTTGGAGCCTTCGCGGTTCGGGAAGTTTCTGGTGGAGTGACGGATCGAAAATGCGTTGTTGGAAGGTGTATCGCCCGCGCCGAAGCAAGGTCCGCAGAATGCGGTCTTAAGCACCGCTCCCGTCTCCATAATGGTCGCTGCGCAACCGTTTTTGATAAGTTCCATATATACGGGCATTGATGCGGGATATACGCTTAAAGTAAATGCATCGTTACCGATGTTTGCACCTTTAAGGATATCAGCTGCGGCACAGATATTTTCAAATCCACCGCCCGCACAACCTGCGATGATACCCTGATCTACGCAGAACTTGCCGTTCTTGACCTTATCCTTCAAAGAATACTCAACCTTGCCGTCAAGGCTTACAAGTGCCCTCTTCTCAACATCTGCAAGAATGTCCGATAAGTTCTCGTTTAATTCATCAATGGTATAGACATTGCTGGGATGGAAAGGCATAGCGATCATGGGCTTGATCTTTGAAAGATCGACTGTCATGAATCTGTCGTAATATGCCGCTTCACCGGGATTTAATTCCTTGAAATCGCCGGATCTTCCGTGAATGTCATAAAACTCTTTTATCTCATCATCGGTTCTCCAGATCGACGAAAGACATGTGGTCTCGGTCGTCATTACATCAATGCCGATCCTGAAGTCTGCGGAAAGATTGGATACACCGGGTCCCACAAACTCCATTACGCGGTTCTTGACAAATCCGTTACCGAATACCGCCCCGATGATGGCAAGAGCAACGTCCTGGGGACCTACGCCCTTCATCGGCTCGCCTGTAAGGTAGATGGCAATAACATCAGGCATCTTGATGTCGTATGTCTGGGAAAGCAACTGCTTAACGAGCTCAGGTCCGCCTTCACCCATAGCCATGGTACCGAGAGCACCGTAACGTGTATGTGAGTCAGAACCAAGGATCATGCCGCCGCATGTAGCGAGCATTTCTCTTGCGTACTGGTGGATAACGGCCTGATGAGGCGGCACATAGATTCCGCCGTACTTCTTGGCAGCAGTAAGACCGAACATGTGGTCATCCTCATTAATCGTTCCGCCTACTGCGCAAAGCGAGTTGTGGCAGTTGGTAAGAACGTAAGGGATCGGGAACTTCTCTAAGCCTGAAGCCCTTGCCGTCTGGATGATAC
>CACYCC010000183.1 GCA_902772805.1 uncultured Lachnospiraceae bacterium
GAAGCTTGCATTCCATGAGATGAAGTATCAGATGATCATGGCAAGAGCACTTCCTATCGAAGTTACCAACGGAACTCTTGAAGGCGACATCATCCCCGGAGATATCACATTCTTCAGACTTCAGTCTACAGCTGATGCCAAGTTAAGAGCATATCTTGCAGAAGGTGAAGTACTTCCCGTAGCTACCAAGTCATTCGGTGGTATCGGCGTATTCGCCATCAAGGAGATGGGACGTTTCTACAGACATGTCCTCATCGAAAAGAACTATCCTCACCACGGTGCCGTTACATTCGGACATCACGGAAAGGCTCTCTACGAAGTATTCAAGTACATCGGAGTTCCGATCGAGGATATCAACTACAACCAGCCTAAGTCACTTCCTTATCCTACGGAGAACCCTTTTAAATAAGATCCGTATATAAGATGCTGATACTCAGTGCCCTGCGGTTTTTCCGCAGGGCATTTTGTTTTAACCGGGAAAATATTGCCGCTGTTTTATGAATAAAAGATTTTGCCCAATACCATGATTATATTGTATACTGAAGAGTAAGGTTGTTTGTAACAATGAGGTTATGATTTGTACAGGAAAAACCTGCACGGAACGGAGAGAAAGATATGAAGATCGTAATACTTGAAAGAGCGAGCGTCGGTATGGATGTCGGAGTTTCGATGTTTGAGGATTTCGGAGAAGTCGAGATATACGACAATACCTTGTATGATGAGATAGCGGAGCGTGTCGAGAGCGCGGATATCATCATAGCCAACAAGTCAAAGCTTAATGAAGATACATTAAAAGATGCGCTTAATGTAAAACTCATATGCGAGTTTGCAACAGGATTCGACAATGTCGATCTTGAATATTGTAAGTCCCGCGGAATCGGGGTTTGCAATGTAAGAGACTACAGCACCGATATGGTTGCCCAGCATACGTTTGCACTTGCTTTTTACCTGTCCGAAAAGTTAGAGCATTACGACAGATTCGTAAAAAGCGGCCAGTATGCGGCTCAGGAAAGATTTTCCAATTTCGATCTTGCGTTCAACGAATTTGCGGGAAAGACCTGGGGCATAATCGGAATGGGAAATATCGGTAAAAAAGTTGCCAAGATAGCGACCGCATTCGGATGCAGGGTGATCTTTTATTCGATCACCGGAAAATCTACGGTTACCGAGTACGAAAAAGTTGATTTTGATACGATATTAAGAGAATCCGATTTTCTGTCGCTTCATTGCCCGTTGTCCGATCTTTCCAGGGATCTTATCAACGAGGAAGCAATCTCCAAGATGAAGAAAACGGCATATCTTATAAACGTGGCCAGGGGACCGGTCGTAAATCAGGAAGCTCTTTATGATGCTTTGGTATTTGGTAAGATCGCGGGTGCGGGTCTTGACGTTCTGACCAAGGAACCCATCGATCCCGAGGATAATCCCCTTGCCAAGATACAGGATTCCACAAGACTTATCATCACACCTCACCTTGCATGGGCATCCGTTGAAGCAAGAGAACGCTGCGTATCAATGACATACGATAACATCAAAGCATTCTTAGCCGGAGAAAGACTCTCAAGAGTAGACTGACATAAGAACAATAAAGCGTATCCGGCAGAAAGTAAAAAGCCGGATACGGGAAAAGGATAATATATGAGCAGGATAATAGGTATCATAGGTGCCATGGAACTTGAAGTTGAAAAACTGATCGAAGCCATGACGGACAAAAAGGAAGAGGTTTTTGCCAAAAGAACGTTTTACAAAGGAAAACTTGAAGGAACTGACGTAGTGCTGGCACGTTGCGGAGTCGGTAAGGTAAACGCTGCGCTTACCGTTCAGATGATGGTCGATAAATTCGGCATCACCGATATCATCAATACCGGAGTTGCGGGTTCACTAAACGAAAAGATCGATATAGGGGATATCGTGCTTGCCACAAATGCGGTATATCACGACATGGAAGCGATCGCTTTCGGATATGAGCGCGGACAGGTTCCTCAGATGGATGTTTTTGATTTTCCGACAAGTCCCGAACTTGTGGACACCGCGGAAGCCGCATGCAAAAAAGTAAATCCCGACATCAAGGTATTTAGGGGACGTATCGCATCGGGCGATCAGTTTATCGCAGACAAAGAAACCAAGAACAACATAGTAAAATATTTCTCACCCATGTGCGTGGAGATGGAAGGCGCAGCAATGGCTCATGCGGCATATGTAAACGGCATCAACTGTCTTATCATAAGGGCGATATCCGACAAAGCCGATGACTCGGCAGAGATGGATTATCCGACATTTGAAGCCAAAGCTGCCGTTCACTGCGCAAACATGGTGCGCGAGATGATGAAACATATTTAAGATTTAGACATAAAAAACCACAGCAGATTACATTGAGAGGTTATGAAATCAAATCATGAAAGTACAGGAAAGCGATTATATCAAAGAAAACAAACCGCTCTTTAAAAAACTTCTGGACAGTCTTTTAAAAGAGTATGAATATGCGTCGATAATGGCGGTCGATGCGTTCGGAAAAAATTATTCGGTATCTCGAAACGGCATCAATATCTCCGCGGACAGCAGGATGAACGTACAAAGAGGTTACACCGTAAAAGTTTATTCGGGCGGATGTTTTGCCGAGTATTCGGGAAATGCCATCGACGAAGATAAGATAAGTGAGACGCTGGATATTATAAAAAACGACCTTTTAAGACTTTCTGCGGATCGCGAAAAGTCTCAGTACAATGTTCCCGAAGATGAACCGATAGTATTTAACAAAAGCACCGATTTTGAGATCGATCCCGCACAGATGGGCGATGAAGCTATAATCGAAAAGCTTAAAAAGATGCATGCCGACGGACTTGCAAAGGACGAGAGAGTCATTGACTGCATTACCCGCTACGTTTATCAGAAATATTCAAAGCTTTTTCTTTCTCCAAACAGAGATATGACACAAAACGTTATGTGGGGTGTTGCTGCAGTAATAGCGCTTGCGCCCAAGGGTGAAGAGATAAAAGACGGTTACAGACCGGTATCGATTCTTGGCGGTGCCGAGATATTCGATCTTGTGGGCAACTGTGTTGACGGTGCGGTAAAAGAAGCACTTGAGCTTATCGACAGTGAACCTCTTAAGCCGGGTACATATGAGTGTGTATGCTCTCCCGAAACTACCGGCATGATCGTACATGAAGCTTTCGGGCATGGTGTAGAGATGGATATGTTTGTGAAGGACCGTGCTTTGGCACAGAAGTATATGGGTGAGTATGTGGCTTCACCCCTCATCACCATGCACGACGGTAATGCGGTTGACGATACGGCAACATATTTCTTTGATGATGAAGGAACACTTGCAAGTGATACCGTCATTATAGAAAAGGGTATCCTTAAAGCCGGTATAAGCGATCTTCAGTCGGCAGGTGCACTCGGTACCAAACCTACCGGAAACGGAAGACGTCAGGATTATACCCGCAAGGCCTATACCAGAATGACAAATACATACTTTGAAGCCGGTACAGACAAACTTGAGGATATGATAGCATCCGTCAAGGACGGACTTTTCCTTGAAAGTCCTTCGTCGGGAATGGAAGATCCCAAGAACTGGGGCATTCAGTGTATGGTAAACGTGGCCCGTGAGATCAAGGACGGCAAATTTACCGGAAAGATCTACTCACCGATCATTTTAACGGGATATGTACCGGATCTTCTTAAATCCATTACCATGGTCTCCGATAAGATACAGACATCGGGTTCCGGATTCTGCGGCAAGGGCCACAAGGAATGGGTCAAAGTTTCGGACGGAGGCCCTTATATAAAGGCAACGATAAATCTGGGTTAACGATACATTGGATATGAGGATAACAGGAATGGAAAGATATATAAAATTACTCAAGGAATGCGGAGTTGATGTATGGTTCATCAAAGAAAGATCCGTATTGTCAAATGAACTTTTCTTTATAAAAAAACGCTTAGACATGCGCCGTATCAACGATTCCAAGGATTCCGTCATAACGGTTTATACGGATAAAGATGAAAACGGCACCAGGATGCGCGGCAGGACCGATATCATTGTTGCGGAAACGATGACAGACGAAGAGATCAAAAAGCTTATAAAGGAAGCCAAGTATGCGGCGCAGTTTTCGCTTAATCCCTTTTATGAGCTTCCCGCTCCCGAAAAGAGCGACTGCATCGTACAGGAAAGTACTCTAAACGACGTTGAATTTTCAAAGATCGCGGACATGTTTGCCGATGCGGCATACGAAGTCGACAATGACGGAGAGTCTTTTATCAACTCACTTGAGATCTTTGTCGAAGAACACAAGGTTCATATGATCGGTTCTAAAGGCACGGATGTGGCGTATGTAAAAAGACTTGTGAACGGTGAGATCATCACACAGTGCAAGTCACTTCAGGATGTGGAGACATATGAACAGTTCGCATACGATAATCTTGCGACAGATGATTTTAAGCGTCTTTTAAAGAATACGCTTAAGCATACTAAAGACCGTTCTTTTGCCAAGGATAAACCCAAGACCGGTGTAAGCGATGTTATAATCTCCGATGCACATATGCCCGAACTTATGAAGTTCTATTTCGCAAGAGGCGATGCATCAATGATCTATCCCAAGTATTCAAACTATGAGATAGGCTTAAATGTTCAGGGTGACGACGTTAAGGGAGACAGATTAAACATCCTTTATGAGCCGGAGGATCCTTTCAACGATGAAGGTATCCGTATGGTTGAAAGAACATTCCTTGAAGACGGTGTTGTTAAGACTATATGCGGAAATCAGCGACTGTCGTATTATCTTGGCATCCCGCAGATCGGAATGTACAGAAAAGGCAAGATGCCCGCAGGAAGCGTTTCGCTTGAGGACATGAAGAAGGACTGCATTCATGTCGTTAATTTCTCAAGTTTTGAGACAAGCGCGATGGACGGATCGTTCAGAGGCGAGATAAGACTTGCATACGGTTACGACAAAGACGGAAATGTGTCTTTGATCACCGGAGGATCCGTTAACGGAAGCCTGCTTAAGAGTCAGAAGGATTTCTGTTTCTCCAAAGAGATCCAGAATCTTGATAATTATATCGGGCCTGTGGCCGTTAAATTAAAAGATGTCGCAATAGGAGGCGAATGATGGAAAAGATTGCAAGTTTTACGATCGATCACATTAAATTACAACCCGGCGTATATGTTTCAAGAAAAGATCATATCGGTGCCGAAACGGTTACAACGTTTGATATCCGTATGACTTCGCCCAACGAAGAACCCGTTATGAATACTGCGGAAGTTCACACGATGGAGCATCTGGGTGCAACGTTTTTAAGAAACCATCCCGCTTGGAAGGACAGAGTTGTTTACTTTGGGCCCATGGGATGCCGTACGGGATTCTATCTTTTGCTCGCAGGAGATCTTGAGAGCAAGGATATAGTGGATCTTATGAAGGAAATGTATAAGTTTATGGCGGATTTTGAGGGAGAGGTTCCCGGCGCAAGCCCCAAGGACTGCGGTAACTATCTTGATATGAATCTCGGAATGGCCAAGTTCCTTGCGAAGAAGTTTTATGACAATGTTCTTGCAAATATCGGACCCGACAGACTCATATATCCCCAATAAACCTCGCAATTTGTCACTGTATAAGGAGCAGACCGCATGACAATATCACTTTGCATGATAGTCAAAAACGAGGAAAAGATCTTAAGAAGGTGTCTTGATTCGCTTAAAGGCATTTATGATGAAGCGATAATAGTGGATACCGGTTCGACCGATGCAACCAAAGCCATTGCCGCCGAATATACCGATAAAGTCTATGATTTTGAATGGGTATATGACTTTTCCAAGGCTAGGAATTATGCAATGTCTCTGGCCACATGCGATTACATCTACATGGCCGATGCCGATGAGGTGCTCGACGAAGAAAACAGGCAGAAGTTTTTAAGGCTTAAGGCAGCACTTGACGGAGAGGTTGAGGTGGTACAGATGTACTACGTAAATCAGCTTTCAAACGGAAGCGTATATAATTACGACCGTGAACCGCGTGCCAAGCTTTATAAGCGTGAGCGGAAATTTACTTTTATCGATCCCATACATGAAGTCATAAGGGAGCTTCCGGTAGTATATGACAGCGATATAGATATAATGCACATGCAGCAGGAAAGCCATTCGGGCCGGGATCTCGAGACTTTCCGTCGCGCGATCGTAAGAGACGGGAAACTCAGTAACCGCCTTATCGATATGTATGCACGTGAGCTTGTCATTGACGGCAAAGACGAGGATTTTTCGATGGCTTACGATTTCTTTGCCGAAATTGTCGAAAGCGGGGAATATCCCGAAGC
>CACYCC010000184.1 GCA_902772805.1 uncultured Lachnospiraceae bacterium
CAGCCGTTTGAATAGTGAAGAAGGCTTAACAGTATACATCCGCTTCCGGTACACATATCAAGTATCCTCATGCCGTCATGCAGATTTTTAAGTACTTCCTCCACCAGTATTTCCGTATCGGCCCTGGGGATCAAAACATCCCCATTCACGCAAAAATCCAGGCCCATAAAGCCCTGGATGCCTGTCAGATGCTGAAGCGGAATATGTGACGCCCTTTTTGCTATAAGGTCATCATACCGCTTCAAGTCATCGTCTGATATATCACGGTCGGGATCTGAGTAAAGCACGGTCCTGTCCGTATTACATACATATTCAAGCAGAAGTCTGGCATCCAGATCGGGATCGTCTATACCGGCAGCGGCTAATTTAAGCCTTCCGAGATCATAGACTTCCCTATAAGCCATCCGACTTCTCTCCTTTATCCTCTCCCGCGATCGCAGCATCGATCTCTTCCGCTGCCCTTTCGCGCTCCACATTCTCGGGGAATTTCTCGTTTCTGAAATCCCTCCAGTCAAATACGGCTTCGACTGCGGCAATAGCCACCTCGATCATGCTCTCATCGGGTTCCTTGGTAGTCAGTCTCTGAACCCACATTCCGGGTGCGGAGATGATACGTATGATCACATTGTCATACTTGCCTGCAAGTCGCAGTATCTCATAAGAAATGCCTGCGATGACCGGGATCAGTAAGAGCCTGATACCGAGTCTTAAAAGCCTGTTGTCCACTCTTATGAAAAAGAAAAGTATAACGCTTATCAAAACTACCAGCAATAAAAAGCTGGTACCGCACCTTCTGTGAAGACGCGATGAATGCTTGACGTAATCTACCGTAAGCGGCTTACCGCGTTCTATGCAGTTGATGCATTTGTGCTCGGCGCCGTGATATCTGTATACACGCTTAATGTCTTTGTTAAGCGAGATCAGTACGACATAAGCTATAAAGATCACTATCCTGATGATGCCTTCGATCATTGCGATCAGACTGGCATTGCGGATATCCTTTGTGAATATCTCGGATAAAAGCATGGGAAGTGCGATAAAAATGGCAAGCGCAAACAATACCGACAGAAATGTTACGAATCCTGTCAGCACTTTCTCGGCGTTTCCTTTAAAGATCTTACCCATGGCCTTGTCGAATTTGGTTTCTTTGGCCTCCTCGTCCTCGTAAAATGAGGCTGAGTAGTTAAGGGTTTTAACACCAAGGACCATTGAATCGATAAAGTTGAAAATTCCTCTGAAGAACGGGATCTTTTTCCAAAAAGAATCCTTGATGACACCGGTATATTCATCTATATCGACTTCTATAACGCCATCGGGTTTACGCACGGCTACGGCATATTTGTCCTTGTTTTTCATCATGATGCCTTCAAGGACCGCCTGTCCGCCTATACCCGAATACTCTCTCTTTTTCTTGGGTTTTCCGGCCATATCTTCTCCCCGATAAAACATAAGGTTGAGATTTCTCTCAACCTTATCCGATCACTTATTTATTCTGCATACCATATTTCTTGTTGAACTTATCTACACGGCCGTCGCTTCTTGCCGACTTCTGCTGACCGGTATAGAATGAATGGCACTTGGAACAAACTTCAACGTGTATCTCAGGCTTGGTAGAGCCTACTACAAATGTGTTACCGCAGTTGCAGGTAACGGTAGCCTGGTAATACTCGGGATGGATTCCTTCTCTCATCTTTCTCACCTCTTCGATATATATTAATAATGTTATGTTCTCATCCGTTGCCGTTTTCAAACAGCGAATGTATTGTATCACAGGTAAAATACATTGGCAAGAGTTTTTTAGAAAATGTGGATCTTGTTGACCATGTGGATAAAATCGGCATTTCCGCGGGTTTTTGCAAACATGTCGAGTATCCTGTCCACAGACTCATCCGGCTTAAGCCCGTTGATGCCTTTCCTTAACATATTGGTGGCGGAAAGTTCTTCGGGGGTAAGCAAAAGATCGTCTCTTCTGGTACCTGACTTGGCAATGTCGATCGCGGGGAAAATACGCTTTTCCGAAAGTTTACGGTCAAGCACCATTTCCATGTTACCCGTTCCCTTGAATTCCTCGTATACAACATCATCCATCTTGGAACCGGTATCGACAAGCGCAGTCGCAAGTATCGTAAGACTTCCTCCCTCACGCATGTTACGTGCCGCACCGAAAAATCTCTTGGGCATATGAAGGGCCGCGGGATCGAGCCCGCCCGATAAAGTACGTCCGCTCGGCGGAACCGTAAGGTTATAAGCACGTGTAAGTCTTGTAATGGAGTCAAGCAGTATCATGACATCCTTGTGATGTTCAACAAGTCTCTTGGCGCGCTCTATTACCATCTCGGAAACTCTCTTGTGATGCTCGGGAAGTTCGTCAAATGTCGAATAGATGACTTCAACATTGGGACCTTCAATGGCTTCCTTGATATCGGTAACTTCCTCGGGACGTTCATCGATCAGAAGAATGATCATATGAATGTCGGGATGGTTTCTTTTAACGGACTTGGCTACTTCCTTTAAAAGAGTGGTCTTACCTGCCTTGGGAGGGGAAACTATCATACCGCGCTGACCTTTTCCGACAGGGCTTAAAAGATCCATGACACGCATTGCAACGCTTGTTCCGGGTATTTCAAGCCTGATACGGCTGTCCGGGAAAATAGGCGTCATATCTTCAAAATTGCTGCGCTCCCTTATGGATTCGGGGGCATAACCGTTAACGTTCTTAAGATATAAAAGTGCCGAGAATTTCTCGTTCTGAGTCTTGATACGGGTGCTTCCGTCTATGATATCACCGGTCTTTAAGCCAAATCTTCTGATCTGGCCGGGTGCAACGTAAACATCATCCGCACCGGGCAGGAAGTTATCGCATCTTATAAATCCGTATCCTTCGGGCATGACTTCAAGGATACCGTGTGCCGCTATTCCGCTGTCAAGTGCGGGATCGGGTTCTTCTGACTTGGCGGTCTGATCGGGTTGCGGGGCGGGCTTTTCGGCCTTTTCCATTTTCTCTATTTCGGGAGATTCTTCCGCGGGCTTATCCGCAGCTTTTTCCTCGGACTTTTCCGCAGTCTTTTCTGATGTCTTAGCAGACTTTTTGGCGATCTTTGCCGGCTTATCCGTTGTTTCCGCCGGTTTTTCCGCAGCCTTCTCCTCGGGCCCTGCAGGTGCGTTTTCCTTGTCTGCTACAGGCTTTCTGCCTCTTTTGGCAGGCTTGGAGGCTTCGCTTACTTCCGCGGTTTCCACGCTCTTTTCAGCCTTTGCCGCTTCTTTTTCTTTTGCCGCGGCTTCCTGCTCATCCAAAGCGACCATAGCGTCTACTATCTCGTCCTTGCTCATGGTGGAATAGCCCTTGATCTTACGGATCTTGGCAATGGCTTTCAAATCCTTTAACGCAAGAGTATTATATTTTTCGCGCATTATTTCCTCCCTTTCATGCACTGTTATAATTCGGTAAAATTGGGATCAAAGTTTTCGAAGCTGCAAAAGCGCAACTTTAAAAAGAAATGTTACGAACAACTTGAATATTTAAATATTTATGTATAAGATTATATAGTCTGTTCCCGTAATTGTAAAGAATGATTTATTTGTTGGGGTGTCTTTGCCATGAACCAGGATCCGTTGACTTTATACAAACTCATAGTCATGTACATGTTAAACCGCGTGGCATTTCCCCTTACCCAGGCACAGGTTTTTGAATTTATACTCGACAGGGAATATACGAATTTCTTGAATCTTCAGCAGGCGATCTCGGAACTTGCAAACGCAGGACTCATAAACACCAAGTCTATCCGAAACCGCACTCACTTGGAACTCACCGAAGAGGGCGTAAAAACGCTTGAATACTTTTCAAACAGGATAAGTCCCTCGATAAGGGAAGATATCAATACTTATTTCAAAGAAAACGAATTCGAACTCCGCAACGAAGTCTCGATCTACTCAAATTATTACAAATCCACTACGGGTGAGTACGAGACCGCACTTGTAATACGGGAAAAAGAAATCGAACTGCTAAACATCAAGTTATCGGTTCCCACAGAAGACATCGCTTCTTCGATATGCGATAA
>CACYCC010000185.1 GCA_902772805.1 uncultured Lachnospiraceae bacterium
CTTTCCATCTCACTTGAGTGGTGATCAAACCAAAGACCGCATCCCGGAACAAAAGGTACGTTTGCAAGACAGTCATTCTCATTGATCTCGATAAGTCCGTCCTGAAGATCCTTGGGATGCGCAAACATCCAGTGATCTATAACGCCTGCTTCAAGCAAAAGTGCTCCGCATGCAAGTCCGTCAAAATCGGAACGTGTTACAAGTCGCATAGCCATTATGAAATACCTCCGTAAAACATTATCATAATCATTGTATCAAATCTTTGAAATTCTACAAACGTTTTTTGTCAAAAGAACGCATTTTCTTTTCCCGACAACAAAAAACTGCAGGTCCCGTCAATACAGGGCCTGCAGTCCTTGCGTTTTCTTTTTACTTACGAACAAGATGAAGCGGAAGTCCGTCAACGAAAATGGGAAGAAGTTCACCCATGATAAGAGGACGTGCATACTTGATATAAGCGTCTGTAAGTCCGCATCCGTCGGGAGTGATCCACTCATCGGGAACCTTACGTTCAACATTTGCGATCGCATGAATGTCATATGCGCTTGTACCGCACTGATAAGGATCGTCACAGTTACGATCGAGAGTGATCATCATACCGGTCTTGCCTTCCTCGGCAGCGATGAGTGCTGCATAACCTGCCTGGAATGCTTCGTTTATATCGGTAAGAGATGCAAGGTGAGTAGCGGATCTCTGAAGAGTTGAAAGCTCGATCGCACGGGTCTTAAGACCGGTCTTTTCAGCAACGAGCTGTGCAAGATATGCGGCTGTACCGGACATCTGCTTGTGACCGAATGCATCAACTGCTACGTTTTCGTTGGCAAGTTCGCATACGTATCTGCCGTCTGCAACCTTGATACCTTCAGAAACTGCGATAACTACGGAACTCTTGGTCTTTCCAAGATAAGCTGCTTTCTCAAGGAATGCATCAATATCAAAAGTCTTCTCGGGAAGGTAGATAGCGTCACATCCGTTGCAATCTGCACCCTTTGCAAGAGCTGCCGCTGCGGTAAGCCATCCTGCGTTACGTCCCATGATCTCTACGATACAGAAGGTAGGCTTCTTGGCACCGAATGACTCGTTGTCGCGGATAACTTCTTTTAAAGAAGTAGCGATATACTTGGCTGCCGAACCGTATCCGGGGCAGTGATCGGTAACAGGAAGGTCGTTGTCGATCGTCTTGGGAACGCCCATGAATCTCTGGGGTTTACCGTGTGCTGCAGCGTAATCGGAAAGCATCTTAACGGTATCCATCGAATCGTTACCGCCTGCGTAGAACAGGCACTCGATATCGTGCTTTTCCATTATTTCAAATACTTTTTCGTATACATCTTCATGACCCTCGATCTTGGGCATTTTAAAACGGCAAGAACCTAAGAATGCCGAAGGGGTTCTCTTTAAAAGTTCGATTCCGGTGGGATGCTCAAGATAATCTTCCATCTCAATGAGCTGATCTTCAAGAAATCCTTCGATACCGTGAACCATACCGAATACTTTCTTAACTCCAACCTTCTTGGCAGCTGCATATACGCCTGCGATAGAAGAGTTGATAACAGCTGTGGGTCCGCCGGACTGTCCTACTACGATGTTTCCTCTCATATTAAAATCCTTTCATTGCACATTCGTTTGTATTTAGCGTTTACTTTTTCTTGGTAAACTGCTACGAATGCGGTGCTTTTTCTAATCGTTACCGAAATGAGATTATAGCAAAGAACATATCCAAAAACAAGAAAAAAACAATAAACTTTAGATACAAAAATTCCCGGTCCGCTACGGTCCGGGAATCATTGTACTATTTTACTATTTTACGACGATATTTACGATCTTACCTTTTACGTAGATCTCTTTTACGATCGTCTTTCCTTCGCAGGCAGCCTTTACGGGTGCAAGCTCGTGTGCTTTTGCAATGGCTGATTCGGAATCTTCGTCAACATTGACCGAAATGGTTCCGCGTACTTTACCGTTGACCTGAACACCAATTTCAACCGTATCGTCCTTGCACTGAGCCTCGTCATATTCGGGCCATTTCTCGTAAGCAATGGTGTTGTCATGGCCTAAGATGCTCCAGATCTCTTCGCCGGTATGAGGGCAGATACATGAGAACATCTTTACAAAGCCTTCGGCATATTCCTTGGGACATGTGCCCGCTTTGTATGCGGCATTCATGAATATCATAAGCTGTGATATTGCGGTATTGAAACCAAGTTTTTCGAAGTCATCCGTAACCTTCTTAACGGTCTGGTGATATACCTTGGTAAGCGCATTATCATTGGATTCCGTGATTTTGTCCGGATCGGTCAAAAATGTCCAGACACGTCCGATGAACTTACGGGCACCCACAACGCCGTCCTTACTCCAGGGCTTTGATACCTCAAGCGGTCCCATGAACATTTCATAGAGTCTTAATGTATCGGCACCGAAGTCATTGACGATATCGGAAGGGTTAACTACGAACTCGGGGAATCTCTTACCCATCTTGATGCCGTTCTCACCGAGTATCATACCCTGGTGAACAAGTTTCTTAAACGGTTCCTTGGTGGGAGCAAGACCTTTATCGTAAAGGTATCTGTTCCAGATACGCGAATACATAAGGTGTCCTACGGCATGTTCGGGGCCTCCGATATAAAGATCGACGGGCATCCAGTGCTTTAAGAGCTCGGGATCGGCAAACTCTTTATCGTTATCGGGATCTATATATCTGAAGTAATACCATGACGAACCTGCGGAACCGGGCATGGTAGAGGTTTCTCTGGTGCCCTTTATGCCGTTTTTGTCATATTTCTTCCATTCTGTTGCATTTTCAAGAGGAGCTTTGCCGTTCTTTCCTTTATAATCGTCGAGTTCGGGAAGTACCAGCGGAAGTTCCGAATCGTCAAGCGCATATATCTTTCCGTCATCTCCGTGTACTATCGGCACGGGTTCACCCCAGTAACGCTGACGTGCAAATATCCATTCACGGAAGTGGTAGTTGACTGTTCTTTTGGCAACGCCCATCTTCTCAAGCTTGGAGGTTATGGCTTCTTTGGCCTCCTCAACCGTAAGTCCGGTGAATTCTTCGGAATTGATGAGCTTGCAGCCCTTTCCGAGATAATCCTGCTTTTCAAAAGCACACTCGGAAACATCTCTTCCGTCGATTACCTGAAGCATATCGATGTTGTGAGCCACAGCATACTCAAAGTCACGCTGATCGTGTGAGGGAACCGCCATAACGGCACCGGTTCCGTAATTGGCAAGTACGAAATCGCCTATAAACATACGAACTTCACGGCCGTTAACGGGATTTATACATGTAACACCTTTAAGTTCGCATCCGGTCTTTCCTTTATTAAGTTCGGTACGGTCGAGATCGTTCTTTTTAACGGTCTCATCAATGTATGCCTGAACTTCTTCTTTATTTTCGATCCTGGGCATAAGATCCTTAACGATCTGTCCGTCGGGAGCAAGTACCATAAATGTGATACCGTAGATCGTCTCGATACATGTTGTGAAGATCGAGAACTTTCCGCCGCCGACAATCTCAAATTCGACTTCGACACCGGTGGATTTGCCTATCCAGTTACGCTGGATCTCCTTGGTGGATTCCGGCCAGTCGATCTCATTTAAACCTTCAAGCAATTTTTCAGCAAAAGCCGGCTGATCGATAACCCACTGTTTCATGTTCTTGCGGATAACCGGATAGCCGCCTCGCTCGGACTTTCCGTCGATAACTTCATCGTTGGAAAGAACGGTTCCGAGTTCCTCGCACCAGTTTACGGGCATATCGATATACTTGGCATATCCGTCAAGGTAGAGCTGTTTGAATATCCACTGGGTCCACTTGTAAAACTTGGGATCCGAAGTTGCCACAACTCTGCTCCAGTCATAGTCAAAGCCAAGTTCTTTGAGCTGTTTGGAGAAGGTCTTAATGTTTTCCTCGGTAAATCCGTTGGGATGATTACCAGTAGTTACCGCATACTGTTCTGCGGGAAGACCGAAAGAATCGTATCCCATCGGATGAAGTACGTTATATCCCTGCATACGTTTCATACGCGATACGATATCCGTTGCGGTGTAGCCCTCGGGATGTCCTGCATGAAGACCTACACCGGAGGGATAAGGGAACATATCAAGCGCATAAAACTTGGGCTTTGAAAAATCCCATACATCCGTTTTGAATGTCTCATGATCGGCCCAGTATTTCTGCCACTTGGGCTCTATCTCTTTGGGGTTGTAAACCCTTTCATCGTTTCTCATGTTTTTATCTCCTATTTATATAGTACTAAAAATGAATTTTATCACATATTTTATGAACGAGGGAAATAATCCGTTCATTTAAATGCAAAATAGTGTCTATTTGTAAAAATAACGGGTTTCACTATTTATTTGCGGGAACAAACGATCTTACAACCGGTTTATCATCACTGCCTGTCATAAATGCGCATGAATCAATGACTGAATCGGTCATCGGGTCGTAAATCACGAAATTAAGGCCATCTTCATTCTCCGAATAATCGGTCTGACCTATCTTGATCGTGACACTCATCGTCTCGGGATGTTCGGCTCCGGCAAAATATCCGATGCTTTCCACGTAACATCCGTTACCGTTTGGCAAGGTGTTATTATATGTCAGTACCTCTCCGTCGAGTGCGACATGATCGATACCGCATCCGATAACGCCTATTATGCTACGGCCCCAGCTGTCGCTTAGATCGATTTCCGAAAACATTGATGAAATCAAGCTTTTATCCGTTTCGGTCAACGCTCCGAAGGCCTCTCCCTTGGCCGCCATTATGACAAGATACCCTTGATCTTTGATAGCCTCCAGATACGTTTCAAAATCTTCTATCTTACAGATACTTCTTGCATTAAGCGTGTGATAATGATCGTTTACGGCTTTACTGAAGCGTTTGTTTGAATTGTCGGCGGCCATATTATCCGTTACGCCGCAGTCCTTAAGATCTGCTATCAGCTTTTCGGAGAATTTAACCGCTCCGTATGCATTTAAGTGACTTAGGTCTCTAAATTCCGCATCACTGTCAAGACCGGTTGATGCAAAGTTAACAACTTCATTGTAATCAATATACAGGATATCTGATGAGTCTGCCTCAAGTCCGATACGGATGCTTTTTGCGGGATCCTCTATAACATCAGGTGTTGTTATCAGTACCAGGCGTGCATTATTGGCTTTACAAAGATCTTTGATCTTTTCAAAGTATTCGTAAGAAAGAGCCGGTATGTCGGTGGGTGCACCCTGCGGATCGTTACCCGTATATCCTGTAGGATCTGCGATCTTAAAGGAATAAGCATAGCCCAGATTGACACTTCTTAATGCCTCATCCGAAAAATCGGTTGTATTCAGTTCTTCCCAGCGGGAATGATATTCAAATATCGGAAACAGCCTTTCGGGTATACTGATCTCGGGGCTGTTACGATGCCATTTTATTATCGCCTCCACCTTGCGGGGCGATAGTCGCATATCATCAAATGCCATCTTATAATATACGTTTTCAAATCCTTCGGGCGCGGTAAAAGGTGTCTGGAAAATACCGTAAGTATCCAGCACTACCACAGAAGGGTTCTGATAAGCCATAAATTCCTTTAACAGATAATATGAAGTAAAAAGGTCCTGATTGGATGTTGCGATATCAAAACTCTTTATTCCGCTTTTCTCGTAGATCACTGCGGGATTTACGGCGTTATATACATGGCTGTTACCGACAAACACCATGTCAATGCTGTTCTTGTCAAGTTCGTAGAATTGTTCCCACATTTCTGTTTCGGGAGTTTCATCAAGAAGATATATGCACTTGTGGCGGAGTATCTGCTGCACGCCAAATAACACCGCACAAAGTGCGATGGCTAAGAGGAATAATTTAATTGTACGGATAATAAATGTACGCTTCATGGTTCCTCCTAAGAAACAACTTTAATCACTAGAACTGCATATAAATAAAACTTCCTGCGTCGTAGGCGGTGCCATAGATTCCGAATACGACTACCGTTAAGACGAGCAGTATAA
>CACYCC010000186.1 GCA_902772805.1 uncultured Lachnospiraceae bacterium
CCTATAGGGCTCGAACCTATGACCCTCTGCTTGTAAGGCAGATGCTCTCCCAGCTGAGCTAAGACCCCTGAAAAATCACTTTTTTGTTCAAAAACGCTGAGAATCTTCACCGAAGCGTTTTTAAAAAGTTGACGCGCAGCGCAGTACGAAGTACTGTTTTTCCCTGCCGAGGTATTCCACGAGGCAGGTCTGTTTTTCGCCGACCATATGAGTATATATAAACCGCGTGGTGGTGTCAAGCACATTTTTCTATGAATTGTGAGAATCCTTTCTATTTACTCTGTCGTGTGTTATTATTTCCGTAAACGAAAAGAATTAAGGTATGAGATGGTATGGAATATTTCTGGAAACAACAAAACGACATACCTGAGGAGCTGGGATATCATCTGTTCGGGTTAGAGCACATCCTAAGCACGACTTTGACACTGCTCTTAGTCGTTTTGTTTGCTGTACTCTTTAAAAGGCTTAATGACAAAAAGCAACGAATAGTCCTTAAAGCGATCCCTGTATTTATGGTGCTTCTTGAGGCATTTAAGGATCTTTTTTTAGTCAGGGTCGGAAGGTTCGGTCTCGGTTACCTGCCCCTGCATGTCTGCAGCATGGGTATATTCGTTTTCTTTTTACGTGAATATCTGCCGTGGGATAAGGCCAAAAAGGCACTCGGGGAGATCGCGTTCATACTGATAATGCCGGGTTCTTTGGCGGCACTCATTTTTCCCAACTGGACCGAGCTGTATCCGGTATTTAATTTCATGAATCTCTACAGCTTTGTGTGGCACGGGCTTTTGGTGCTTTATCCGATACTTATACTGATGCGCGGAGAGATAGAGCCTACTGTTAAACATATTCATTATCCCATCATTTTCCTGTGCATTGTAGTGCCGCCGATCTATGCGTTTGACAAACACTTCGGATATAACTATTTCTTTGTTAACCGGCCCGAGAAAGACACACCGCTTGAATGGATGGCGTCATTTATGGGGAATCCCGGTTATCTCATCGGATATGCCGTGCTGGCGATAGTGATAATGCTTATCATATATCTCATAACGCATATCGTAAGGCGGCTGTTAATTCGGTGAGAACTCCCGTAAATGTATAATGTGTTTTATAAAGAAACGGTAATCCGCCCGGATCGGAATCTGTAAAAAAATGATTGTGAGAGATGTGATGAAAAAGGAAAAGAAAGTAAAAGAGAAAAAACCGAGAAGTTTTAAGAGGTTTTTGAAAAGACTGGGCAAATTTGCACTTGTTGTGTTTGTTTTATTGTGTGTCCTGCATATATTTATGTTTTTCTGGGTGGACCCCGCCAAAAAGCCGAATAAGCGAAGCATCTGGGATACAAGGAATTTTGATCTCGATTTTTCAAAACTTCCCGCCTGGGATGTGATAGCGAATATAGATACTTCAACCATATCGGAAAATGCTGACGGAACAGTTACCTTCATCGCAAAGGGACCGGAGGGGCAGGATGTCCGCTTCAAAGGATGGGCCGTTGAGGTCAGCGAAGGAAAGATCGTTTTTGGAAGGAACAGTTCACTCATAAACCTTGACAGCATAGGACGCATCTACTCTGTTGCGCCGCAGCTTAAAAGAGGCGGTGACTGGTGGGATCAGTTTCTGGCGACTGCAGGATACAGCCTTGAAAAGAATCCTCATCCCGAGAGTGAGGAAGATCTGACTTTTGCGCTCGGTCAGCACTATTTTGCCGGCAGGTGCAGAAAGAATCCGATGAGAGCCGCACGATATCAGGGGTATTTTTCATTTGCACAGCTGCAGCCCAATTTCTTTGCGGTCGGAACGGCTCTGCCGAGTGAGATCGACAGATGGCCCAATAAAGATGAGATGACGGCAACAAAGCTCATTGTCAGATATGAGCATGACGATGAGATGACAGGATTTAAAAGGATATTCTTTAATCCCATGTGGTATCAGCCGTATTTTGACGGCGAGAAGTACAATCCCGCACTTGAGATATACAATCCGGATAACGGAATATTTACGCTGTCTATATTGGGACTTCCTGAACTTAAACACGAGTATTTCCCCTATACGGATGAAGAAGTTGACAATCTGGTACTTGACGCTGATTTCTGGCCTATGGTTGAGTTTTCCGAAAACCGCGTACCGGAAGTTCTCAATTTAAAGGATAATGACGGAAATGTCTTGGATAAGAACAATGCCTTGGTCCGCGAAGGATATACAGCCTCCGTTAAACTTTCCGAAGGTTTTGTCGCAGATGTTTCTTTTTCCATTATCGAAGAAATGCATGGGGCTAAGACCATGCATGATCTTGTTCCTTACGCATATCCGGAGGCTACCGGCGAACTCAAGACCCTGGTGATCCCGATCGCGTGGAAGGATCAGCCCGAGAATGCGACGGATGAAGTGCTTGAGCGGTTTAAGACCGAATTGGGACGTGTCATTCTTCCCGACGGCACGGTCATAGATTATTCGGATCGCATGGAGGAAGGCAGATTTTCACTCAGTGAATACTTTGATGTGGCCTCTTACGGACAACTTACGGTGTCATCATATATGACAGACTGGTATGACGGCGGATTGTTTAAGATAAACAAACAAAGAAACGTCGATACGAAATTCCTTAAGAAGGTACTTAAGTGGCTTTACAAGAATTATCCCGATCTTGACTATGAATCCTTTGACAGGGATAAGAACGGGTATTTTGATTCCGTGATATTCATAAACGCGGGAGATAGCGGAGATGGCGGATTCGATATCATTTCGTTTGAAGGAGCGATACACTACAGGGAGACTTACGGAAACGAATATGCGGGAACACCTGACAAGCCGGCGATCAACTGCGCTGTAAACATGAATGCGTCTCATTTTGGCGATAATACGCTGATACATGAATTCAGCCATATGTTCGGGCTTATAGATTATTATGATGTAAACTACAGCGGAATATCAGCTCTCGGCGGATTTGATATGCAGGATTCGAGTAAGGGAGACTGGAATGCTTACTCGAAGTATGCTGTTGGCTGGGGCAATCCGCAGGTCATTAAGGATATTAAACCGGGAGAATCAAAGACCGTAAAGATAGGAGCCATGTCCGAAACCGGAGATTATCTTATAATACCGGGCAAAGATTCATATTTCGACGGGCCTTTCTGCGAATATATGATAGTCGATCTTTTCTCGGAGTGCGGCACGAGCAGATATGACGCGGCGTACTTCATGCTCGGAGGTGAGACCGGAGTTCGCATATATCACGTCGACGCTATAATGGAAAAGCGTGATTATGTGAATGAAGAATTCCCCAAAATGGAGCCCTGCACCATAGGAACGATCCACTATCCGAACTCGTATTCCGGAAGCGGATTCTACAATATCGAACTTATTCAGGCAGGAAAAGTCAATACGCTCACTAATCTTGACAGCCCTGAGTTCAGACCCTGGATCGAACCGCAGGATCTGTTTAAGGCAGGAGATGTGTTTGATCTCAAGGTTTACTCGGATTTCTTTAATAACGGAACCCTCGACGACGGAACCGATTTCGGATATGAGATAGAAGTGCTTAATATCACCGGAAGCGGAAGCGACGCGACAGCCGAGATAAAGATCACAAGACAGCAGTAATATTTTTATATCAAAAAGGAGAAGGGATAATGGGTTTGTTTGGAAAAAAAGGACCTCAATGGCCGACCAGGCCAAGACAGCCGGGTTTCTGGCAACGTGTATGGATATTCAGTATCAATAATGCCGGTTTTGACAGAGTGGAGGCGCATTTTAACAGTTTAGGCGCAACAGTTATGCAGCTTGGTTACAGGATGCGTTTTAATCCCTCTGCCAAAATGGTAAGTTTTGGTTTAAAGAATAATGTTGCCGAGGTCGTAAGGATCGATGACGGCTCGCAGGAAATGTGTAAATGGCAATTCAGGTTTACCGATATCACGGGCGTAAACGGCAAACCGCTTCCCGAAAGCGAGTTAAACGTACTGGCTACTTTTATCGAGGATGCATTTTTGAAACTCGATCCGGCAACAAAGATAGAACTGTTCTGATAATAAGTTTTCCATAGTTAAAACCGGCTACGGGATCGTATAAGTGGGAAGCAACGGAAAATGCCGGCACGATCAGGTGTGCAAGGTGCGGCAAGACCAAAGTAAAGAAGCTATGACTGACGCTTTAAGGCTTTAATTAAGTTAACGATTCCTATTACGATACCGGCAACTATTATGATACCAAGCAGAAGGGCGAGCCAATATACGCCTGCTACTCTTGCCTTGGGCATATCGATCTTTATCCTGACCGCCGGAATGCCAATGCGAAGAAATACAGCGCTCGCAAGACATGCCGGTATAACCGCAAGAACTGCAAATACTGCAATGAGGCCCTTCTGGGCCTTTTCTTTTTTCCATATAGGCTTACCGATAAGACTGCCCAGACCTTCCGCTATCAGAATACCGATCAACATAGCCAGAAAGAATAATCCAATCCCCTTGAAAAAGGCAAAGAATCCGGAGCCGGCTTTGATACCGTTTATGTAATAAGTGTACTTGACAGCGCCGTTCCCGCCTTTTAATTGCCGTCCGAATCGCAGTGTGACCGACAGCGAGGCTATGAACAGGGCAAGATATGTGTAGATCCTGCTGTTTTCTTTTTTCTTGATCAAAATACCCAGAAAAAGAGCGGCTATCAGCAGTAATACGGCCACAACGAGATAATAATCACCCGTCATTGTCATGCGGTTCAATCTGATCTTTAATGGCATAAGCTGGCCTCCTTTGGTTTTGTGCAATTTACTGATTTACAATATCAGTATATATTAAAGTCGAAACGACTGACATTGTATATATTATGAGAATTACGGCAACCGTTAGGTTGCGGATGAATCCCGCTGTTCATCGTATAATGAGAGATTTAGTGAAACAATTGAATCCTTAAGGCAAAAAAGTTATATTATTAATTAAAGAAATCATTCGGAGTATTACATTGGCGGTCGAGACAGTTAGTAAAAAGAAAACGCATAAGAAGTGGGGGAAGTTACGACACAAGGTTTTGTGGGTCGTGCTGTCCCCTGCTTTTTGGCTTTATACACGCATAAAATACGGCGCGCATATCGAATCGTACCGCAGGTTTTCAAAAACTCCCTGCGTGGTACTTTACAATCACGTGACGGGATTCGATCAATTTTTCGTTGCACTTTCTTTTGGAAGACCAATATATTTCGTGGCCACCGAGGACATAATGTCCAACGGGTTTGTATCAAAACTGTTAAGTTATCTCGTGGCACCCATTCCCATCAAGAAACATTCCACAGACATCAAGGCTTTAAAAACGATCTTTTCCGTTGCGGCCGAGGGCTTAAGTATCGCGATCGCTCCCGAAGGAAACCGTACGTACAGCGGCCGGACCGTTCATATGAAGGAATCCATAGTTTCGCTTGTGCGAAAATTAAAACTCCCGATCGTGCTTTTTAAGATCGAGGGCGGATACGGCGTACAGCCAAGATGGAGCGATGTTGTACGAAGGGGAAAGATGAACTGCCGTATCGCTAAAGTCTTAAAACCGGAGGATTATCTTAAGATATCCGAGGAAGAACTTTACGAACTCATAAAGAACGGCCTTTATACCGATGAAGCCGATGACAACCGTAAGTTTAAGCATGCCAAACGCGCCGAGTACCTTGAAAGAGCAATGTATTTCTGCCCCGACTGCGGATTTTCAAATCTTGAAAGCCACGGGGATACGATAAAGTGCACAAAATGCGGCAAGACCGTACGTTACAACGAAGACACGTCACTTACGGGCGAGGGCTTTGATTTCCCTTACAGATTCGTCGCGGACTGGTATGAAGGGCAGAATGAATATTTAAATTCGGTTGACATAACTACATATAAGGGCGAGCCCGCATTCACCGATGTGGTCAGCGTCTATAAAGTCATTCCCTACAAAAAGAAAGTGCTTACCAATGCTACTTCGGTCCTTTCTCTTTACGGTGACAGGGTCACCATAGAAGGCGGTGACGGGAGCGTAAAGACAGTTTCTTTTGCAGACATTATCGGTATCGGCTGCATGGGACGAAACAAGTTAAATATCGATACTAAAGATGACCTTATGCAGATAAGGGGTTCCAAGCGGTTTAATGCTTTAAAGTATTTGAATTTTTGCTATAGATACAATAATATAGTTGGTGTAGGCAAATCCGTCAGGAACAGTGATAATAAGGCGGAATCTGCCGAATCTAAAGTGAACTCCCGGAGGAGAGAGAATGACAAATTTTTGGGAATTTAACGTGTGGGGATATGTGGTGCTTACGGGCGCCCTGCTTGGAAGCATGTTGCTTGGCAACTCGATAAAGAGGCTTACGCCGGGGCTCAGACAGTCACTTTTGCCCACATCCGTTATCGGCGGCGTGATACTCCTTATAATAGCCGAGATCTACCGTTTTACCGTAGGCAAAGAACTCTTTGATACGGAACTTTTCGGCGGTAACGGCATGGCAACGCTTGAGATAATAACTTACCACTGCCTGGCACTCGGATTTATTGCATCGACATTTAAATCTTCGGGCGCAAAACTTGATAAAAAGCGTTCCGCCGAGATATTCAATACCGGTGTAACAACCGTATCCACTTATCTTATACAGGGAATACTTGGACTGGGCATTACGATAATCGCCGCCAAAGTCGTTCCGGGATTTTTTGAATCCGCGGGAATACTGCTTCCTTTCGGTTACGGTCAGGGTACCGGCCAGGCCATGAACTACGGTACGATCTACGAAACGCAGTTTGGTTTTGTGGGCGGCAAGAGCTTCGGCCTTACGATCGCCGCACTCGGATTTTTGAGCGCGAGCATCGGCGGTGTAATCTATCTTAATGTCAAGAAAAGACGCGGTACTCTTAAGATATCGAGCGGTAAACGCGAGATATATACCGCTGAAGATATACAAAAAGAAAACGAGATACCCATGCAGGAAAGTATCGACAAGATGACCATTCAGGTCGGACTTGTAATACTCGCCTACATCATTGCCTACGGTATCATGTATGTGCTGGGCCTTTTGTTACCCGGCATGAAAGCGGTAATATACGGATTTAACTTCCTGATCGGTGTTTTGGCCGCAACGATCGTAAAGGGATTTTTGACGGGATTTAAAAAGACAAAGGTCATGAAACATGAATATGTCAACAATTTCCTGATGACCCGCGTCAGCAATTTCTTTTTCGACGTAATGGTCGTAGCGGGAATCGCGGCTATAAGCCTCGGAATACTCGAAAACTACTGGGGAATAATAATAATACTCGGCGTTGTCGGTATGGGAGCTACATTCCTGTACGACAGATTTGTGGCCAAGAAGCTGTTTTCGGAATATTACGAAGAACAGTTTATGATGATGTACGGAATGCTGACCGGTACCGCCAGTACCGGAACCATTCTTTTAAGAGAGATTGACGGTGAATTTAAGACACCTGCGGCCGACAATATGGTTTATCAGAACTTTCCGGCAATAGTATTCGGTTTTCCCATGATGCTGCTTGCGACGCTCGCTCCGGTGAAACCGATCGAAACACTTCTGATACTGACCGGTTTCTTTGCGGTAATGAATATCATCCTGTTCAGATCGTTTATCTTTAAAAAGAAAAAGTAAAGGAGAACTCCATGGCCGGATTCGGTGACTGCGACAGCTGTTCAAATTTTGTTTACGATGAAGAATACGATTGCTACGAATGTATGGTCAACATGGATGAAGACGATTACGGCAGAGTAATGACAGACTCACGTTTCCAGTGCCCGTACTATTCGGAAGACAACGAATACGCTGTTGTAAGAAAACAAAATTAATGCGGAAACCGGGTCGTTTCCGTGATGCGGGGAAAAGCCCATGATCAACGACAACTTTGTCATCAAAGGAGATATCTGTTACAGTAAGTCCCTGACCGATCTTGAATGTATCAAGAATGGCTACCTTGTCTGCAAAGACGGGGTTTCCGAGGGCGTTTTTGAGAAACTCCCCGCTGAATATATCGATCTTGCTCTGATCGACTGTTCGGGTATGCTTGTTTTACCGGGAATGGTCGATCTTCATATACATGCGCCCCAGTTTACCTTCAGGGGCATCGGCATGAATCTTGAACTTCTGGACTGGCTTAAGACTTATACTTTCCCCGAAGAGATCAAATATAAGGATCCCGATTATGCAAGGGTAGCCTACCGTGATTTCGTCAAAAAGATGAAAAAGAGCGCGACCACCCGTGCGGTTGTTTTTTCGACCATTCACAGACAGTCCACCGAAATGCTGATGGAAATGCTTGAAGAGTCCGGTCTTATAACATATGTCGGAAAGGTCAATATGGACCGTGAAGCTCCCAAGGCGTTAAAAGAAAACGATGCCGAGACATCTCTTGAGGAGACGGTTGCATGGCTTTCAGACATTTCAGGTAAATTTCCTCATACCAAACCGATAATCACGCCGAGATTCCTGATAAGCTGTACCGATGAACTGCTTGAAGGCCTCGGAAAAGTAGCCCGTGAATACGATCTCCCGGTACAGTCCCATCTTTCGGAAAATCCCGAAGAGGTAAAACTTGTACATGAACTGTTCCCGACCGCATCATGCTACGGTGACGGATATGACATGTACGGTTTATTCGGAAAAGACGTAAAGACCGTTATGGCGCATTGCGTTTACTCAACCGACGAGGAGGTCGACAGGATACTCAACAACGGTGTGTTTGTCGCTCACTGTCCCACATCGAACATGAACCTTGCATCGGGTATCGCACCGATCAGAAAGTACTTAAATCTCGGTATCAAGGTCGGAATAGGTACCGATATCGGTGCAGGCGAGAGCGAATCGATGTTCAGAGCCCTGTGCGATGCGATCCAGGTATCAAAACTTTATTCCAGGCTGGTGGATAAGGCATATAAACCGCTTGCTTTCGAAGAAGCGTTTTTCCTGGCCACGATGGGTGGCGGAGAGTTTTTCGGCAAAGTCGGAAGCTTTGAAAAAGGATATGAATTTGACGCAGTGGTAATAGATGATTTTGAGTTGTCGGGATTAAATGACTTCCCGTTAAGAAGCCGTCTGGAGAGGGCGGTTTATCTTGAGGCCGATACTATGTATCTTTCCAAAAAGTTTGTAAAGGGCCGTGAAGTCAAGGCAGACTACGGAAATCAGTATTTTGACTAAACAAGTCAAAGGAGTAAAAGCATGGCAAAAGCCGGTTGCCCCTATGCATCCAAATGCGGCGGATGCGATTATCAGGGTATCGATTACATCGAACAGTTAAGGATCAAGCAGGACCATATAGACGGTCTGCTTGGTTCTTTTTGCAAACCCCAAAAGATCATCGGCATGAAAGATCCTTTATATTACAGATGCAAGGCTACCGTTGAATATACGCATCTTAAGGACGGCTCGTATATTTCGGGAGTTTACGAAAAGAACAGTCATCGCATAGTAAAAGTGGATGAGTGTCTGATAACGGATAAGCACGCCAACGACATAGCGATGACGATAAGGGCTTTACTTAAGTCTTTTAAGATAAAGACTTACAACGAAGATACGGGATACGGACTTTTACGACATGTTCAGATAAGAGTCGGCAAAAATACCGGCGAAGTGATGGTCATACTTGTGGTCGCAGATCCGATATTTCCGTCCAAGAATAATTTCGTAAAAGCTTTAAGGGCCCGGCATCCCGAGATCACCACGGTGGTACTCAACGTAAACGACAAACACACAACGATGGTACTGGGAGAGCGCAATATCCCGATCTACGGGAAAGGTTTTATTTTTGATACGCTTCTCGGAATGAAGTTTAAGATCTCTCCCGGAAGTTTTTATCAGGTAAACCCCGTTCAGACAGAAGTGCTTTATAAAACCGCAGTGGACTATGCGGGACTTACAGGCAACGAGACAGTACTGGACGCATATTCGGGTACCGGGACCATCGGTCTTATCGCGGCAGGCAGCGCACGGGATGTTATAAGTGTTGAATTAAACGAAAACGCGGTCAAAGATGCCATCGCAAACGCCAAGGCAAACGGAGTTGGCAATATACGGTTTTATCGGGCCGATGCCACGGAATTTATGACTTCACATGAGATAGGAAAGGTGGACGTGGTATTTATGGATCCGCCCAGAACAGGTTCAACGCCCGAATTCATAGACGCTGTTGCAAAGTTGAAGCCGTCAAAAGTCATATATGTTTCGTGCGATCCCGAAACACTTAAAAGAGACCTTGGCATATTCGCAAAAAAGGGCTATAAAACGCGCAGGATACAGCCCGTTGATATGTTTGGCTTTACAAAACATGTGGAGGTCTGTTGTTTGCTTGAACAATTAAAATCCACAAATAGTCCGGAGAAAGAAGTTTATTATGAAAGTGGAAATGGACAAGGATTTCAGAGGAAATGCATATATCGTTCACAATGACGA
>CACYCC010000187.1 GCA_902772805.1 uncultured Lachnospiraceae bacterium
CGAAGAAAGAAAGGTACGTAAACTCAAGGAAGTCGGATTTAATGCGATCCGTACCGCTCACAATATGCCTTCATCCGCTCTTATCAAGGCTTGCGACAAACTCGGAATGTACGTTTTCGATGAGGCATTTGATGCATGGTTTATAGGAAAACGCGGAGGAGATTACAATCAGTTCTTTGAAGCCGACTGGGAAAAAGATCTGACTGCTTTTGTAAAAAGAGACCGCACACACCCCTGTGTCATCATGTGGTCAACCGGTAACGAGATTCCCGAAAGAGGCGGACTGGCTAAGGGCTATAAAACAGCAACTCTTTTGGCCGAAAAAGTCCGTTCGCTTGACGGCACAAGACCGATCAGCAACGGTATCTGCTCATTATGGAGCGGACTTGATGATGCGCTTGCGGTAGGACAGAATCAGGCCCAGAATTCCGGCGACGGATTTGGAACGTTTCTGTGGGAAAACGCTACCGAACCGTTTACTAACGGTCTTGATGTTGTTGGATACAACTATATGGAAGATATTTACGCCCGCGACCATGAGATGTTCCCGGAAAGAGTGATACTCGGGTCCGAGAATTTCCCCAAAGAGATAGGTTTCCGCTGGCCGATGGTGGAAAAGACTCCCTATGTGATCGGTGATTTCACATGGACCGCATGGGATTATATCGGTGAAGCGGGTATAGGTAAAGCCGCTTATGTGGACCCGGATGATCCGAATGCACCCCAAAATCCCTGGAATCTGATGCCCCAGGAAACTTCTCCGTACCCCTGGAGGCTTGCGAATGACGCGGACTTTGATATTACGGGAAAAAGACTTCCCCAGGGCGACTACAGAAGCGTTGTATGGGGAAGCAAGAAAACGCATCTTTATTCCATGCATCCCGATACATACGGCAAAAAAGAGATAGTCAGCATGTGGGGATTCCCTTATGTGCTTTCAAACTGGAATTATAAAGGATATGAAGGCGCTCCCGTTGAACTCGTGGTCTTTTCAAATGCCGACGAAGTCGAAGTACTCGTTAACGGAAGTTCCATCGGAAGAAAGCCCGTATGCATGGAAAGACCCATGCCTTACAGTGTTCGTTTTGAAACCTCATATGCACCGGGTGAAGTGATCGCAGTCTCATATAAAGACGGACATGAAATAAGCAGGGATACCCTTAAAACTGCGGGTAACCCTGCAAAAATCGAACTCATCCCCGAAAAGAACGAGATGTGTGCAGGCGGACACGACCTTGTATATGTCCGCATAAATATAGTTGATGAAAACGGCCTTACCGTCCCCGACGCCAAAGTTTTACTTACCGCAAACTTAAGCGGTGAAGGCTACCTTGCCGGATTCGGTTCGGGTGATCCGATAACCGAAGAAGATTACACCGATAATGAGGCAACAACCTACCGCGGAAGTGCCATGGCGATCATACGCTCCGGTTACGAAAAAGGCTCTTGTGAACTGACAGTTTCGGCAGAAGGTTTTGAAAGTGTTAATTACCAGATTGAGATATCATAGGATGTCTCTAATTTGACGAACTTTATTGTTCCCCTTCCTGCCCTGGCCTTTAAAAGAGAAGTATCCAATCCCTCTTCGCTGTTATAGGTGATCTTTACCATATCCGGAGAGGGATGTTTCTTTATAAGGGTTAGTCCTCTGATATCCAGTTGATCCGCCTCACATACGGTCCATCTTAAAGTCCCTCCCGTAAGTGTTATGGATCCGTTTATCGTAAGTTTTGCTCCGGGTTTTAATGATATTCCCATATAATCCTGATCGGGAAGTACCGCATCACCGACATCTACGGTCACATCAGTCCAAAGGATATACCCGCCTCTGTAATCTTCTCCCAGAATATCATATGCATCTCCTTTGGTAAGAATTTCGGTGACAACGGCAACTTCCTGTTCGTGCCGTGCTTCCACGGTTGCAAGCGGGCAGGCATATAATACAGATTCCCGATCACCTTCGTCACTTATCTCATATATGAAATATCCCTCAAATGGTGACTGATCTACTGTATCGCAATCATCTCTGTTTGGTATGTCCGCCGGGAATTTAACACTTTTATAACCTGTATCGATTATTTCTATCAGAGGAAGTCTTTTCTGATCATTTGGCTCGGATATTCCGTTTTCAGGATAATGATCCTCATCGTTAAAGGCTTCCGGATCGATCTTTAAGTCCGACATATCAACAGAAGAAGCATTACAAAGCTCAATACCTCTGGTTTCGACGTTTTCTTTAAAAACACCTTTTACGATAACGGAATGGCCCGCACAGTCGATCCTTATATCTATCGGCATTCCCGCGTTCATATCTATCACCAGATCGGATGAAAGAGTAAAGTCATTTACTCCGAGTGCCTTTCGTTCTTTTATCTCTGCTACACTTGATACCGGCAGGAAAAGTTTCTCTTCTTCTTTTCTTCTTTCCTCTTCTTCCCTAAGACGTGCCTCTTCCTTAGCTATTCTTTCAGCTTCATTTCTTGCTTCGCGTTCTTCATCCTCGGCTTTTCTGTTTTCTTCTTCTTCCATTCTTGCCACATAGTCAAGGGTAAAATTCACTATCACTTCATCAAAATGCCACTCATCGTCTGTTTGGATAACTGTTGCAGCACCGGGTGATATCTCATTTTTTAAGTTTTCCAATACTTTTTCATACTTACTGCTTTTATCATCTTGCATTATGATCAGAGTGATCTTTACCGGATCGCCGTGATCTTCCACGGGTTTATTGATGGTATAAAAGTCCTTAAAGGCCTGTTCATAAGTACTTCCTAAATATTCTTCCTTGTACATAAATCTCTCAAGGCCGCTGTTTCTTGCGCAGTCAACAACTATGCCTTTTTTGCAGACAGTCATGAGTTCCCAATATTCACCGTCTTCGAACTCATAATTAATGCCGATATACAGATCACCTTTCTTAACCGTATATCCGCCGTCTTTATCAAGCGATCCTTTTGCCGCTTCAAGCGATCTCTCGTTACTTATCTCATAAGTTTCCTCTGCTGATACTGTATTGCCGCATGACGTCAAAACCACACATAACAGTGTAAACAGAGCTGATATAAAAATGATCCTTCTTTTCATATACGTCACCGCCTTTACTTTCTTTGTGAATCTATGAATGCCCTGTCATACCCATCCTCAAGCACCATGTTGTAAAGCCAGCCGGAATTGCCTTCTCCGCCGCCTCCGGCCATATTCAGCATCCTCGAAAGATCGTCTTTGATGTAAACGAACCAGCTCATTTTTGAGTTAAAACCGCATGAAGTGGTGGCAACCTTTCTTCCCGTACGGTCAAATACTTCCAGGATACCGTAATCCTTTATGGCCACATATTCAGAATCCGATGTAAACCATGCGGCCTGTCCTCCGTAATTAACGGTCCACAAAGGCTCTCCGGTTTCAGCATTAAGTATATATAACCCGACATCTCTCGCGCCCGTATCATTTCCCCAGAAAAGCATGGTCCCATCAGGTGATGCGGTAAGTTTGGTACCACGCGATCCGGTCTGGAAAGTCCATTTCATCTTTCCGGTATTACGGTCTATGCACATGAGTTTATCGTCATTTACGCCGGTTCCTCCCTTAGGAGAAGCATACAAATATTCACCCGAAAGTATCATGTCAATGGGAAATCCCGCTCCCGTAAAGGTCTGCCACAACATCTTACCGTCACCAACATTATATGCCGCTATACATTCCTGACTGCCCATGTACAGTATCGAATCATCTTCTGAAAAGATCAGGAATCGTATCTGGGACCCCCTGTAGTCCTGCCACAGGAGCTCCTTTGTCTCAATATCCATGATACCTACACAGTTATTGCCGTTTACATCAAGGGCAACATATTTATTATCATGCGTTATCGCCATAACGCGGGTCCCGGTTGAAAGCTCAAATACCACATTTCCCTTAAGGTCAAATATCGTTGCTTTTCCGATATTCGCGGGATAATTCATATCAAGATCGTCTTCTTTTACAAGATTTCCGGGTGTGATATTTGTTCCCACAAGTGTTCCGTCCGGACTTACCTCGACACAACATGTCTGGATACCGGTAGGCTTGCGAAGAAGAAGATTGCCGTCATGGTCAAAAACATTGAGATACGCCGTTTTATTGGCACCTCTCTCTTCGTCATGAAATTTAACCGTGGCAAAGATGTCCCCGCCGTAGTCATAATAGTTTGACTGCCCACCGTAATCCGTTTCTTCGGCGTAATCATAAACAAGATAATCAAGTTTATCCGGTACCACTATGGTGAGATCATATTCCTTCGCTTCGGTTGGCTGAACAAAAGCGGATTTCTGCCCATAAATTCGTCGGTCTTTAATGTAATCGGAGTATTTGACCCCTTCCTGTATCTCACCGTCAAGAGCAAAAAGGTCCCCGACCACCATAGTGTTCATTTTTCCGTCTATGGGTGCTTTTTCACCGTCAACAAAAATGATATATCTTGCATAAGTTTCATCTGTTTTATAAAATAGCACCGGGACTTTCACGAAAAATGTCCCGTCTACCGAAGAAAAACATTCGCTGGTGTAGGTTCCCATCAACCGAAACGGCATAAAAGCAAGAGGCTCTCCCTCTTCGTTGACAAGAGTACCCTTTATGGTGGCATAGGAAATCTCGCTTTCCTCTGCCGGAACGGTTCGGTTCTTTAAGATAAGTGCGATATCTTCACCTTTTCCTCTTTCGCGGACAGTTCCCAAAGTATCTTTCGCTTCTTCATCTCCCAGGTACAGTTTTTTGATATCTTCATCCGTTATGGGATAAGTCTCAAAATACCAATGACTGTTGTAATTTGTATGACCCGATGAAACGATATTCATATATGTGGTCTCCCCGGGGTAAAGGACATCCTTGGGGAAAAAGGCCATCACCGTTTGATCTTGCTTGAGCTCATCGATCTTGTCGTAGGCTTCTTCATAGTCCGGTAGTGCCCTTAAGGCTTTTATATATTTGGTTTCATCTCCGCCGTCATATCCGCATTTATCGATAAATGCATATCTGATATAAACCGGACCGTCGGAGATATTGGTGATCGCTGCCACCCGGTTTATCTGTTCATAGGATTCCACCGTGATGTCACGGACTCCTTCAATCTTTACATAATCGTTCTTAGCAAGTACTTCCCGTCCGTAATAGGAATAGTATGAAAAGAAAGCATCTCCGTCTTCATATGTAGCATACTGAGACATATCGATCTTTGGATTATTCTCAAGTCTATTGGATAATTGTTTTTCCGAATATGCCGGAAACTGCGTATCGGGAGTGATGCCGTACAGATCTAAGACCGCATGAAGTTTTTCTTTTGCGGTTTCATCATTATCATTCCTGAAAAATTCTTCCCAACTGTTAAAAAACGGGCCTTCCCACGATTCCCATTTATAAGCACCGAATGCATTCTCAAGTGAAGAAAGAACATTTTGGGGCAGTCCGTAGATATTCTGCAGAACAGCGTTTAACTCATATGTTTCCCAGTTGTCGCTAAGGCCTTCATCTATTTTTGCCTGAACCTCTTCTTTGGTAAAGACACGGTCTCCCCAAAGGCTTACGGGTTCTTCGACATCTTCAGTATTCGCTGACACTTCTGTCGTATCTTCCTTGTTGTCGGTATCCTGTGTCAATTGAGAGACCGATACTTGAGTCTGTGAACTGTCGGTCGAATTTACGGCTTTGTCACCGCAGCCTGCAATCCCGACGATCATTACCCCGATCATTATGAGAGCTATTTTCTTTTTCATTGACACCTCCAAATGAACAGATGATATTGGGCTTCATTTGTTAAGAAATATACGAACCCAAAATAACCTTAGCACTAATATGCTAAGGGGAGGTGTTTGTTTTTCGATAGGTCAGTTGAATTTCTGCATAGAACGGGCCGCGTCAACCCGTGAAGATGTTCCTGTTTTTTTTAGGATATTTGATACATGGAAGCGTACAGTGTTTCGCGAAATATTGATCTTTGAAGCGATCTCATCGTCGGTAAGACCTTCCGCAAGAAACCCGAGTATTTCTGTTTCTCTGGCGGTTAAATGATATTTATCGGCAAATACGGCCTTTTTCTTTTGCTCGTCGACAGGAACCGAAAGCGGCGTTACCTTGTTCTTTTGCCTGATCACGATCAGTACGATCAAAGGGATCATAAATAACGCCATTGTTATGATCTGAACAAGGTTTGGTACGGCGACCAACATCAAAAGCAAGGTAAGGCAAGCTTCCGTAAGTCTTGAAAAGAAAAGGCCGAGAGGAGCCACAAATAACCTCTTTCTGTCAGAGGAAGCGATATCGGTAAAAGAGATTATGTAATAAACGGTCAGACATCCCCTGAAGAGATAACTGAACGAAAGTGCCACGGTATTATTCATGCCCTCGCCGATAAGCGCCATGGCGATCAGTGGATACAAAAGACTTGCCGCAACGAGTATCTCACCGACCCACCTGCTGCGATCCATTATAAGTCCCGTTACAATAAGGCCGATTGCATAAAACGCCCGGATCAGATTCCAGTCAATATCCGCAGCCTGAGGAAGCGAGTAGTATAATCCGCTCCCTATAACACTTATGATCATCATAACGACCACTGTAGCGGAAAGTAACCAAAGCGACCCGTCAGATTCATTCTCCCGCGTGGGCTCGTTTTCGCTGTCCGTTGCAGGATGAACATTGCCGAAGTAAACAAGAAAAATCGTAAGTACGGCAAGTATTATATATAAAACAGTGATTCCTTTAGAAACAAGAAAATCTCCGTCTTTAAACAATGACAGGATATAGGTTCCGACGCTTCCGAAAGCATATGCGATGCCATATGATACGCCGGCATTTTTTACCGGAACGTATTTTGCAAACAAGGAAAGATAGCATCCAAAATACAAACCGATAAGGAAATGAAATATGCAGCCCGAAACTACGACGATTATTCCCGCCTTGGCAAGCTGCATGACCGTCATAAACGGAATACCGATAAAGAGCAGCACAACAAAAAAACGATGATCTCCCCAGACCGTCGGTTTATGTTTTAAGCCCAAAACAAACACAAGGATGCCCATAGCCTGAAGGACATAATTAAGACATGATGTTATGATATCTACGGTCTGTGCATCATAAAGCGGGATCAATCTGTAAAACTGTGACATATATGCCGAACCGGTATAAAGAAAACATACGGCAACTATGCAACTGTACAGGCAAATTCTGCTGATCTTTCCGTTTTCCAAAAATTTTTTCATTAACGGCTTACTTCCTTATAAAGCTTTTGTCCGATTCCGGTATATCATCTTCGGATACATATCGTTCTACCTTCATGTGAAGATCATACTTTTCCCTGAGTTCCGTGATCGTCTTCATCATGGGTGATGCATGATGAAGATCGATAGCTTCCTGGTTTTCCCAGGCATCGATCAAAAGAACCGTATCGGGATCATTCATCGGAAGGAAATATTCGTAACGGATATTTCCTTTTTCGTTACGGATCGCATCGACTGTGCCGCTTGAGATCATTTCTTCGGCAAACTTTGCCGCCGACCCGTTTTCTCCCTTGTAATAAATATTAACCACTATACTCATTGCTCAGATCCTCCTTCTGTAAAAGCGCACAGGTCTCAACATCGTTTTCGTTGAGCAACACCTTGCCACCGTATCCAGCTTCATAATCTATCTGGAATTCTAAATCTGACTTACTGCAAAATACTTAGCCGATCGTGCACAACTTGCCACGCAGAACATAGCCTATCTTCTCATAGCAGGCA
>CACYCC010000188.1 GCA_902772805.1 uncultured Lachnospiraceae bacterium
AGCATACTGGGTGGCATACCCAAGATCTACCGGCTGAGACTGAAGATCCTGACGCTGCACAAACTGTGCACCCTGAGGCTGCGGCTGCATCTGCTGTTGCTGCGGCTGCGGCTGCGCGGGTGTCTGCTGCTGAACCGTCTGCTGCGGTTGCATCTGTGGTTGCTGTTGCACCGGCGGCTGCGGCTGTGGTTGAGGCTGAGCCGGCATATACTGATAATTAGGCGGCTGATATTGTGCATTCGGCTGAACCGGCTGCGCGGGTGTCTGCTGCTGAACCGGCGGCTGCGGATTAGCAGGCGCCGGAGTGTATCCCGGCATAGACTGGGCAAATATTGAATTGTTGGTTTCTTCGTAACCGGGCATTTATGTGTCCTCTGTCAAAAATAGTAATTATCAGCCGAAAGTCTTTTCGCTGAAATAGTCCATCACGCAGTCACGCACCAGTACAAGTGCCTCTGTGGTGGCGCTTTCTCTAATCTTCTGTCTGCTTCCGCTAAAGTGATATTCCCTGACCTTAATGCTGCCGCATACGTTACAAGCGATATACACAAGTCCCTTGGGTTCTTCGGGCGTATCGGTAGGGCCCGCATATCCGGTGATACCTACGATAACATCGGCTTTCGGTCCGAGTTCCGGACCGCTGACCATTTCTTTGGCGGTCTGTTCGCTGACTGCGGTATATTTTTCGAGAGTGCTCTTTTTGACTCCCGCGAGTTTTCTTTTTGCTTTGTTTGAATATGTTACAAAGCCGCACTTAAAGATATCGGAAACACCTGCAACGTTGATGAGCCTTGCCGCCACCATACCGCCGGTACAAGATTCAACGGTTGAAACTTTTAGCTCGCTCGCTTCAAGAAGGCTCACAACAGCCTGCTCGAGTGACACTTTTTCATCGGTGGTATAAATGTTGTTGCCGAATCTTAACTTGAGTTCGTTGACCACAGGCTTGATAAGTTTCTGCGCTTCCTGCTCCGTATCCGCATGAGCGGTTACTCTTACGTGAACCTCGCCGGTCTTGGCATAAGTTGCGATAGTGGGATTGGTCTGCGAATCGATAAGATCCTTTATCTGCGTTTCGACCGCACTCTCTCCAACCGAGCAGATCTTAACGGTCTGAGATTCAATAACACCCGGCATTAATTTAGTGATATAGGGAATTACCGACTCTTCAAACATCGGAATGAGTTCGATCGGAGGTCCGGGCAAAAGAACGATATGCTTGTTTTCAAACGGTACTATCACGCCGGGGGCGGTTCCGTTGTTGTTTTCAAGAATGATCGCTCCTTCGGGGATCATCGCCTGCTTTATATTGTTGGGTGTGACCTCGCGGCCTTTTTTCTTAAAATACTCTTCTATACGATTTTTGCTGTTCTCATCAAGATACAGCTGCTTCCCGCAAACTTCGGCAACCGTTTCCTTGGTAAGGTCGTCTTCCGTGGGGCCGAGTCCGCCGCAAAGTATTATGATATCCGCTCTTAAAAGCGCGGTCCTTATCACCTCGGCAAGTCTCTCGGCATTGTCTCCCACCGTTACCTGGTAATAATCGGAAAGTCCGAGTTTTGCGCATTCCCGTGCCAGATATGCGGCATTTGTGTTTATTATGTTTCCCAACAGTATCTCGGTTCCTACTGTAATGATCTCTGCTGTCATTGATCTCTCCGTAATATTAAAGTGTTGTATTTTCCGTATCCGTCGTCACAGGTGTCTTAGCTGCGGCTTCAAAATTAACCGAAGCATCTGATGCATCAACTGCGGGCACAGTTGCGGTTTTGGTTTTTGACTGCGGGTGTTTCTTTTTCTTGGATTTGAAATCGCTCATTACATCGGCATTCTTGACGATATAATCGGCAAGAGAAACAACCGTTAACGTTACCGCGATCCAGAAAAGAACGGTAGTAACGGTCCTTAATACCGGTATTTCCTCGACTACCAGCATAAAGCAGATGGCTATCATGGTGGAAACGGTCTTAACTTTTCCCCACATCGAAGCTGCGATAACAACTCCCGCATCGCTGGCCACAAGTCTGAAACCGCTTATCACGAATTCTCTGGCAACGATGATCAAAACACCGATCATTGCGATTATCTGGCTGGATCCCATACGTGAGCCGTCATCCATGATGAGCAGACATATAAGTGCGCTTATTACCAAAAGCTTATCCGCAAGGGGATCCATGAATTTACCGAAGTTCGTAACAAGTTTCTTTTTACGGGCAATGTAGCCGTCCAGGAAATCGGTAAAACTTGCTATTATGAAAATACCAAGCGCTATAAATGTGTTAAAAGGAATAAATGTCGCCACACACACAAATACAAATACGGGAACAAGTATCATTCGAAGCAATGTAAGTTTATTCGGCAGATTCATCTTTGATCACCCCCAAAAGGTCATATTTGTCCGCGCCTGTCACGCGTGCTTTTATTATATCACCGGTCAGCAGTTCGCGGTCGGTTTCAAGAAATAAAAATCCGTCAACATCGGGTGCGTCTTTGTATGTTCTTGAGATATAAACGTTTTTATCCGATGTGCTTTCATCGCTCATGCGTCCCTCGATCATGACATCGAGTTCGCGGCCGACTTCGCTCTTTGCCTTTTCAAATGCAATGGACTGCTGAAGTTTCATGATCGCATTCCGCCTTGACTTGGCGATAAATGCCGGAACTTTTGGCTTTAAATTGGCAGCGCCCGTTCCTTCTTCGCATGAGAAAGTAAATACTCCCAGCCTGTCAAACCGCATGGTCCGTACAAAATCCTTAAGGATCTTCATATCGGAAGCCTTTTCACCGGGAAAACCGGTGATCAAGGTCGTACGTATGCATATATCCGGCATCGCCTCACGAAGCTTATTAATCTTTTCGGTAAGCTCGGCCCGTGTGGTTTTACGCCCCATACGCTTAAGCACCGCATCGGATGCATGCTGTATAGGCATATCGATATAGTGGAGCACTTTCGGATTGTTCGCCATTTCGCTTATCAGCTCATCGTCGATCTCTTCGGGATAGCAGTAAAGAAGCCTTATGAATTTAAGATCTTCTATGGCGCTTAACTTTCTAAGAAGCTCTGCAAGCGACTTTTTGCCGTAAAGATCTTTTCCGTAAAGAGTCGTCTCCTGAGCCACGAGTATCAGTTCTTTAACGCCGTCCCCGACAAGTTTTGAGGCCTCCTCAACAAGAGTCTCCATCGGAATGCTTCTGTATTTTCCTCGAAATGAAGGTATCGCACAATAAGTACAATGCTTGTCGCACCCCTCTGCGATCTTAAGATGGGCAAAATGTCCGCCGGTCGTAACGATCCTGTTGATGCCGCAATAAAGCGGCCCGTCTATCGGCTTTTTGTATACAAGCGTTTGCTCTTTCACCGCATTCTCCACCGCTTTGACGATCTCATCGATAGCCATCGTTCCGACTATGGCATCAACTTCCGGAATCTCTTTTTTTATTTCTTCGCTGTATCGCTCCGCAAGGCATCCTGCCGCAATCACGGCTTTTATAACGCCTGTTTTCTTAAGTTCGCCCATCTCAAGGAGCGTGTTTATGCTCTCCTGTTTGGCATCACCTATAAACGCACAGGTATTTACTACCACTGCGTCGGCGTCATTTTCGTCATTCACGATTTCGTGGCCGCTCGATGCCAGCACACCCATCATTTTCTCGGTGTCCACCAGATTCTTGTCGCAGCCAAGTGATACAAAACAGATCTTCATAAAAAAAATGAAGGGAACACCGTCTCCGCCAAAGAAACGGGTTCCCTCTCCCTATATTAATCTTCTTCGTCGCTGATTATACGGATCTTACCCTGGTTAAGCTCATCAACGGCAATACTGAGTGCTTTCTTGCCATCGGATTCAACATAAGGCTCATCGCCGGCAACTATCTGACGTGCACGACGGCTTGTAGCCATAACGATCGAATAGCGGCTGTTTACCACTTTGGCTTCACCGGGTTCAACTTCGCTGTTTACGACTTTCATAAGATCGGTGTATGAAGGATGTAACATGTCTTTACCTCTTTTCTTGTTGTTTTTATGCAAAAGAAACTTTATCCTACAGGCTCTTAAGTTCCTTTTTTATCTCTTCTATAAACTCTTTGCAGCGCTTTGTCTGAAAACGCTGTGCCAATACTATATCATGCATTTCTTTGACCGCGGTGTCAAGGTCATCGTTGATCACGATATATTCGTATTTGGTCATCCACTCGGATTCTTCGCGCGCACGCTCGATACGTTTGTCGATCACGTCGATCGTTTCGGTTCCGCGCTTTATAAGTCTGTCCTTTAAGACCGCAATACTGGGGGGCGTTACAAATACCAGCAGCGTATCGGGGAATTTTTCTTTTATCTGCATGGCGCCCTGAACTTCTATATCCAGTATCACGCTCTTGCCGGCTTTAAGTTTTTCATCGACATAAGCTCTCGGAGTTCCGTAATAGTTGTCGCAATAAGTGACATGCTCATAGAGTTTGTCCTCTGCGATCGCTTTTTCAAACTCGTCACGCGTCACAAAGAAATAATCCTTACCGTCGACTTCTCCCTCCCTCGGAGCTCTTGTTGTCATGGAAACCGAAAAAGCAAAATCATCGTAATCATTTAACAGACGATGTAACAAAGTGCCCTTTCCGGCGCCGGAAAAACCGGACATTACGATCAGAATACCGTTCATGCGCTATCTCCTATTTATTCGATGTTTTGTATTTGTTCCCTGACCTTCTCTATATCGGTCTTTAAGGCAATGGCATGGTCGGAAGTAAACAAGTCGTTGGACTTTGAAAGCATTGTGTTTGCTTCGCGGTTCATTTCCTGCGCGATGAAATCAAGTTTTCTTCCTATGCTGCCGCCTTCGATAAGAGCGGCCCTGGTGGCTTCTATATGACTTTTGAGTCTTACTATCTCTTCATCGATGCATACTTTGTCGGCAAAAAGAGTAACTTCGGTCATAAGCCTGGACTCATCGATCTTGGAATCATCCATAAGTTCATGGATCTTTTCCTTGAGTGACTTTTTGTAATTTTCAATAACTTCGGGAGCACGTTTTTCTATATAATCAACATGCTCAAGCATACCATCAAGTTTACCGATAAGATCGTCTTTAAGGTTTTCGCCTTCTTTGATCCTGGAATCGACAAACATCTTGGCAGCCTGTCTTACGGCATCGCCGAGACCTGCCCAGATCTCGTCTTCGTCGGTATCGATCTCTTCCATCGTAAAGACTTCGGGAAATCTCGAAAGAGTGGATACCCTCACATCGCATTCAAGATCGAATTCCGAAGACATTTCCTTTAAGTACTTAAGATATTCGGCTGCGATATCACGATTGTACTTTATGCATACGTTCTCGTCGGAAAAATCTTCATAGGTTATGAAAACATCAACTTTACCGCGCTGGATATAGTTTTTGAGTTCATTTCTGATGGCTGCCTCAAAAAAGTTGAGTTTCTTGGGCATCTTGATGGTCATGTCAAGGTATCTGTGATTTACGGACTTAAGTTCAACCGTGAACCTTCTCTTGGAATCGGTATGTTCGGCGCGTCCGAAACCGGTCATGCTCTTTATCATTTACTTTGCCTCTTACTGTATATTTTTATTTCTTAAATATCTCATAGTAAAACAGATACTGCTGGATAATGCCGCCGTAAGGACTGTAAAGTCCGGCGTCAAAGCCTTCTTTATAATACTTTTCGATAAGACTCTTTACATGAGTATCTATGGGAAAAGCATCCGTTTTGTGGAACCCGAAAAGTGCTATGCATTCACAGACTTTGGGGCCTATTCCCTTGCGCTTTATAAGTTCTTTGTAAAGCTCGTCGTGTGACAGCTTTTTAAGACCGTCGATCCACTCGGGATTTTCTTTTACAAAAGCACACATATCCGTAAGATATTCTGCTCTGTATCCCAGTCCCAGCGAGGGATCGTTAAAAAACTCCTCATCCAGGTCCGAAGCTTTGGGAAAAGAAAACGCTTCCCGGCCCTTGACAGTGATGGCGGCCTTGCGGCATATCTTCTCGATACTTGACGATATCCTAGGAATATTGTTGTTCTGGGATATCATAAAACTCACGATGACTTCCCACGGATCCTGGTTAAGTATCCTGATACCTTTTCCCAGTTCATACGATTCCTTAAGGTGCGGATCGTTGTGCTCAGTTATCATCTTCCCGATTTTCGAATAATCAAGATCAAGGTCGAGATAATGTTTCCATATATCATCGAAATCCTCTTTCGAAGTATCGAGGATAACCAGATCGTTTTCTTTTTTAAGCCTTAAAAACTTACCGAAAGCGATAACTCCGACATATCCGTCTTCACATAAGTGCCATCTGAAGCACTGACCGCTTCGCATGATCGTAACGGGATCGAAATGGTCTGCCGGGACATCAATCCTCACTTTCGACCTCCGGTTCTTCCATAAGGCTCATTTCAAAATAATATGAGAAATCACCCTTGAACCCGTTACTGTCAAATACGATCAGTTTAACGGTCTTATCAGGCATATAGTGCATCTCATAATTTCTTGTCTTGTCTTCGTTGGAGGCGGTCACATACCACTCGCTTCCCTCGGAAAGCGTACCGATCCCGGTTTTAAAACCGTTAAGCGGCATAGCATAATCCGTTACAAGACCTTCATCGGTACCGTCACCGTACCATACGGATAAAAAGCCATCCTCGGAAAGAGTAAGACTTGCAAACATCCCTTCAAAATCGCCTATAGGCTTGGGCTCTGCTCCGTAAACGCCGAATTTATCGGCAGAATACTCACCCGTTGCGTTTAAAATTTCATCTGTTATCTCTATTGTGGGCGGTCTGTGTCCGAGCTTGTGATATTGCATAAGGATCGAATATACATCATAAGAATCGGCATATGAGAAGGCATCGAAATAATCACATGAACTGTAATTTGTTTCCTTGGCTGCCAAAAAAGCGGTATTGTATGCTTCCTCTTCCACTTCATCGCCGTCGATGTAATATCTTGTGATCTCGCCTTCGAGCTGCCCTTCCACGATCTCAAAACTCGTATCTTCCTGAAGCGTCCTGTTCTCGAGGTGGAAGAAATCATAAAGATATACGCCCTGGTTCATCTGGAAAGAAAGAATCTTGCCCGTTCCGGGAATATATGCGAAATTGCCGTATTCACCGAACTCGCCCACTTCATAGACTCCGTCATCGTATGCCATACAAAGATGTACGGTCGCCACATGCGCGGAATGTTCCATATAAGCCAGTTCCGGGATATCGTCATCATCCACATACAAAAGATCGTAATGGAGAGTTGCCGTAAGGTCTTCGCGCGACTCACACATTGCATCGAGGTAATCCGCATACATTCTGATGGCTTTGAAAGCCGAAGGTGCCTTCTCGACCGCAGCCGGCTCCGGATCGTTTTCGGACACATCAACAACCGTATCGTTATCCGATACGGGCGGTTCGGGCTTTATTTCATCTTCCGGGATACTGTCGCTTATCACTATCGGATCGTCGACGATCTCAGGTATATCGGATTCACATGCCGCAAGAACCGTTAAACTCGCAAGCACCGTGAATAACAATAATTTCTTTTTCATATCTTATTTCACTTAAATATCCTGTTATTTTAACAACTTTATCTCGCCGATGATGGGAAGCGGTTTTTCTTCATCGTTGGCGGCATTGATAATACCGATAACACAAAAAATAAAAATGGCAAGATCGATGGCATATACAAAAAGCCTTACGATCGGTATCCATGCAAGTGCACTTGCGATAATGCTGCAGATTCCAAGCACCAATGCCTGATTAAGATGGAATTTGGCGCCTTCTCTGTCACCGGCAAGATATGCTATCAGCCAGCCTATTATCGTTAAATACGCAATTATTCCGGTCACCTTTTTATCCATACCTAAATCCTCCCAAAATGTTTTGTTTGCGGACATTTGAACAGTTTGCATACTGATTCAAAGTACCAGACTAATATACAATAAAATGCGTATCAGGTCAATCTCGGCAATGCAAAACACCGAAGGCTCAGCCTTCGGTGTCTTACATTTTTTAGGAGAAGAAAATGTTATTTTCGCTAATCGTCTTTCGTTTACATCACAAACTTTAACATACGGGGGTTAGCGAATTATTAAAGGCCTAAACATTTTCTTTTTTTATTTTCCGTCCCTCACGGATGCCGGCTTTGATCAGTTTTCCGGCTTCGCGGCGTGTGATCTTTCCCGTAAACATTTCTTTTTTGGTAAGTAAAAATCTTATCCGCCATATAAATGCGGCATTTCCGTAAAGAAAGGCAAACAACACCCCTCTGTCAAAAAAGAATTTCTCCGTATACCCTTCAAACCAGGTGGACGGACGCGGCTCCTCGCGGGCGATCTTAACGGGGGATGCGTACATACGGACGCCTTTTTTTAAAGCTTCTTTAAGGAACAACGAGTCCTCACCGTTACTGTATTTAGCGCCGCCTCCGAATAACGGGGAAAAAGAAAGCGCTTTTTCTTTAAGTACAGCTGTGCGAACAGCGATACTGTATGCCGGGTATCTGCCTATGTTATAGGCGTTAAGCTTTTTAAAAATATCGTTGTGATATGTCCTGCGTTCTTCACAGACATCAACGTTAAACGTTATAAGATCCGCTTCGGGATGCGAGTTGAATTCCCCCGAGACCATTTCCGCATAGCCTGCGTCATATACGATATCATCATCGGAAAACAGGGAAATATCGCCGAAAGCATTGGCGATACAGAGATTTCTGCTTACGCCCACTCCTCTTTCTGTCGAGGAAATTACTGCCAGACGATGCTCTCCGGTTACCTCGCGCCTTCCGTTTTCATCACACTGGTTTACGATCACGGCATCCGAAGAAATATTCATTTTTGCGATCAGTTCATCGACATCGGCTTTTAATGCCGAGACAAGTAAAGTTACACTCATTCCTCGTTAACCTGTGCTTTGTAGTATTCTTCAAGTCTGGGACGTACTTTTTCAAAACAATTTTTAAGACGCATGTCAAAATGCCTGCCCATGCCTTCTTCTATTATCCCCGCAGCGGCATCAAACGACATACTGTCTTTATAACAACGCTTGCTCACAAGCGCATCCCATACGTCCGCAACGGCCATTATACGGGCTTCAAGCGGTATTTCATCGCCCTTAAGTCCTTCCGGATAACCCGATCCGTCGATACGTTCATGGTGGAAATGCGCAACGTTTTCGGCCACGATCTTAAAGGCTTCGTCGTCGATATTTTCAAGTATCTTTCTTACGACCTTGGCCCCTTCCGCGGCATGAGCCTTCATCTTGTCAAATTCTTCGGGAGTAAACTTTCCGGGTTTTCTTAAGATCTCATCATCGACCGCGATCTTACCGAGGTCATGCATGGGCGCTGCCTTTATGACATTTTTGCAAAATTCTTCGTCTATATCAAACGAATCGTCTTTCATGATCTCATCCATTAAGATCTTAACTACGTCGCTTGTGCGCCTGATGTGACCGCCGGTTGAATTGTCACGACTTTCAACCATGGTCGCCATTCCAAGCACCATGGAATCCTGCAGTGTCTGAATGTGTGCGGTCTTTCTTTCAACTTCTTCGGTCAGATCCTCGTTGTAATTTCTGATAAGTTTAAGGTATTTCTGCTCTTCCGTTACATCGGTCATCATGATCTGATAACCGCGGTTTTTGCGTCCGTCATTTAAATAACCTATATCGTATCTTATGTACTTGTCTCCCGCAGCCTTGGTATGCGAAGGGTTTACCTTGGTTTCCGCATATTCGTCTATCCACGAAACAAGCCTGCCCGATTCCTTAACGTTTTTTATGCACCTGTCAATGCTTAAGAGTTTAAGTATCGGAAGATATTCGAGCGCCGCAGCGTTACAGCCCAGATAATTGTATTCAAAGTCAAAAGAAGCAAATCCGATGTTGCCTTCGGCTTCCACGGAATCGGAAACCGTGGCGCCGATATCATAAAGCATCGTGCGTCCGGCGATTATAAGGTAAATTATCTGATCGATAACATATGCCGTTGGCAAAAGCTCTATCGATGCAGAAAAGCGACGCGTTAAGAAAAACGATACGACGGAAAAGGCCTGAGTAAAAAGAATGAGCCTGATACAGATGACCGATGTGTCTTTCCTGTTCTGCAACGCATAGAACAATGCCCCGAAACTTATGGCAAATTCTATGATAACAAATATATGGAAAAGCGTATGAGTGTAAGCGTAGTCTTTGATGAGCTCCGGGCCTTCTTCGGTCATCATAAAAGAAACCGACCTGTAAAACCAGGGGCGATGTTCGATCGTTAAGACAAGGAAATAGAAAAATCCCGAGATTAATGAAATTGCGATCTTAACAAAGCGGTTAAGCTTTATGTGACACAGTTCAAAAACATAGAACATAATAGAAGTAAGAAGAAAGCATCCGCCGAGATAGATCACCTTTTGGGCAAGAAGCATTTCCCGTAAGTTTTCGGCTTCCGAAGACCACAGGTATCCGAGATTGGCAAGAGGAATCAAAACAAATGTTATTGTATAGTAAATGCTGTAATTTTTACGCCATTTAACAAGATA
>CACYCC010000189.1 GCA_902772805.1 uncultured Lachnospiraceae bacterium
CTCTTCGGATGACTCGTTTTTGAGTATGAATAAGTCGAGTTTATCGTAGATACTCTTAAATTCTTCGACTTTTACATCAAGAGGATAGTCGGCGCGTGAATTGGCAAGTGCGGGGATCATTTTGAGCGCCGTTGAGTTATAGACCAGCAGATTACGCTTAAGGTCAAAACAGATAAGTCCGTCTGCACCGTTTTGAAGCACCGTATCGGATATGTCTCCGGTAATGGTGTAGAGCCGTGTTCTTTTTGATATGATCAGGAACACGATCTCAACAAGGATATAAATAGCCGGCGAAAATTCGATATTTTTGGTAAATGCACGTCCTCCGAAAAAGGCAAAAAGGCCGATCGCCATAAGTATCGATAAAAGGATTATGTTCTTGGCCGAGATGTCTTTTCTTTTTATAAAGCTGTATATGAGAACGCCGAGGGTGGCAAGCATATACAGGATGATCATTATGTAGAAATATTTGTGAAGCGGGCCGTATTCTTTGACAAGAACCGTGATGCCCTCATGTTTGGTGAGGGTAACGCTTTTATAAAAAAGACCGTTGTATCCGACCGTGAGAGTGCTGAAGTATATAAGCATCGAGATCCCGAAGAGCGATAGGCGGACACCGGAATTCATCTTGATATGGCATAACTCGCAGACTATTAAAAAGACAAAAAGCTGTAAAAAACATCCGCCGAGATAGACCAGCTGATTGGCAAGTATCGCTGTTTCTTCGCATTCGGCCATCGAAAGTTTGATATAACCGAAGACATCGATAGGCACCAGTATAAAGAAGACCGCAAGATTGACGTCGACCCTTATCTGCCAGCGCGCGGAGAGGACCAACAGCAGTATTATCGAAAGTATAAATAAGGTATAGTAATAATTCAGGATCATTACGTCATTTACTCCTCTGCAGCTTTTTGCATATTGTAATAATAACCCTTTTTCTCCATAAGTTCCATATGTGTACCCTGTTCAACTATGGAACCTTCATGAATGACCAGTATAAGATCGGCGTTCATGATCGTGGAAAGCCGGTGCGCGATCGCTATGATAGTGCGCTTTCCGGTAAGTTCCGCGATCGCGGCCTGTATCTGTCTTTCGGTCTGAACGTCGACCGAAGCGGTGGCTTCGTCAAGTATGATGATCGGGCTGTTGCGAAGGATCGCACGTGCGATCGCCACACGCTGTTTCTGTCCGCCCGAAAGTCTGAGCCCGCGTTCGCCGACCTGAGTATCGTATCCGTCGGGCATATGCATGATGTCTTCGTGTATATTGGCCGCCATGGCCGCGTTCTTGATCTCTTCTTCGGTCGCATCGGGTCTTGCGTATCCTATGTTTTCGGCAATGCTTCCGTTAAACAGGAAGGTATCCTGCAGTACGGGGGAGATGTTGTGCCTTAAACTATCAAGAGTCACTCCTTTTATATCATGACCGTCTATCAGGATACGTCCCTCTATCGGATCGTAGAAGCGGGAGATAAGCTGCGTTGCGGTAGTCTTACCTACACCCGTGGGTCCCACAAGAGCGACCATCATTCCGGGCTCACACGAAAACGATATATGTTTGAGCACCGGTATTTCATTTTCATAGTAAAAAGAAACATCCTCGAACGCCACAGCACCTTTGACATCCTCAAGCGGTTTTGCGTCGGGTGCATCCTGTATCTTTGAAGGCGTATCGAGTATAAGCGTTACACGTTCCGCTCCGGCAAGAGACTGCTGAAGGTTTTCAAGCAGATTTGCAAGTCCCGAAACGGGCGCATAGAAAAGTGAAAGATACAGAACAAATGCCACTATGTCGGAAACCGATATCTGACTTTTGTATGCCAGTACTCCGCCAAAAAATACCACCAAAACGGTTCCGAGTGATGACAACAGTTCAACACAAGGGTGAAAGATCGCACTTGCCCTTAAGGCGCGAAGCATGGCAACGACCTGGTCGAAACTTTTGATGCGTACGCGTTCACCCTCATACTCTTCCTGGCCGAAGGCCTGTATCTCGTGAAGACCGGACAACGAATCCTGAAGCTGCGCATTGAGTTCGCCCATTACCTTTTGGGATGCTTTGAAGTAGGGGCGTACGACTTTTGAAAAGATAACACCCGATACCAGGATCAGAGGGATGGGACAGCACGTAATAAGTGCCAATTTCCAATTTATCGTGAGCAGTATCACGAGTACCCCGATAAAGGTAACGAAGTTGGTGATGATATCGGGGATCATATGCGCATAGAGAAGCTCAAAATCTCTTGTATCGTTTACTACACGGCTCATAAGATCGCCGGTCTGTTTGTCATGGAAAAAAGAAAGATCGAGGCTTTGCAGCTTATTGTAAAGACGGCTTCTTAAGTCACCGACAAGGTACCATGCGGCACGGTGGGCCAGGTAGTTGCTTAAGAACCTGAAAAGTACCCTTAAAAGGTAAAGAAGCAAAAGTGCAAGCGCCAGTTTTTTGATGGTGGTAAGCGTGATCTCGTTTACGCCCTCTTCAACGATCCCGGTCATTGAGGATAAAACCTTGGGTGCGGTAAGGTTGATCACGGTAAGGGAAAACGTGGATAGTATTGCTATCACGTAAAGTCCCTTGTATCTTGCGGCTTCTTTGGTGAGTTTGAGTAAAGTCTTCATGGCTTTATTGTCTTGTATAACGCTGATTAACGGCTACCGGATTGTTTGATGAAGAAATTATAAGAGAAAACAGGGCAAAAATCAAAACTTTTTCTTTATTATAAATACTTCAATTACCTATTGACACAGTAGGCAGATAGGAATATAATCAACACAACTCACCGAAAGGAGAAGATCACAGTGATATATGCAGACAATGCCGCAACCACAGCTATGAGCGATGCGGCCATCAATACAATGACCGAAGTAATGAAAAACATATATGGCAATCCTTCGAGCCTTTATTCTGTCGGACAGAAAGCCAAGGAAGTGCTTGAACAGGCAAGAGAGGATGTTGCAACGGCAATAGGAGCATGTGCAAGAGAGATAACTTTTACTTCAGGCGGAAGCGAAGCCGACAATCAGGCTATCGTGTCTGCGGCTATACTCGGTGCCAAACAGGGTAAAAAGCACATAATCTCGACCGCCTTCGAACATCACGCCGTTCTTCATACACTCAGAAAACTTGCCAAAGAAGGCTTTGAGATAACCCTTCTTGATGTGCATGAAAACGGACTTGTGACAGCCGAAGAGGTGAACGAAGCGATAAGAGACGATACCTGTCTTGTAACGATAATGTATGCCAACAATGAGATAGGAACGATACAGCCCATACGTGAGATAGGTGCTGTCTGTCATGAAAGAGGTGTTCTTTTTCATACCGATGCCGTTCAGGCCATCGGACATATAAAGATCGACGTTGAGCGGGATAATATCGATATGCTGTCGGCATCCGCACACAAATTTCACGGACCCAAGGGAGTCGGATTTTTGTTTGCCCGCAAGAATATAAGACTTTCGAACATCATAGAAGGCGGAGCCCAGGAACGCGGAAAACGTGCGGGAACCGAAAACGTGGCAGCGATCGCGGCAATGGCAACGGCGCTCAAAGAAGCCGTTAACAACATAGATAAGAACAGTTCAAATCTTATTCCCAAGAGAGACAGGCTTATCGAACTGATATCAAAGATACCTCATTGCGAGTTAAACGGAGACGCAAAGTCGCGTCTTCCCGGAAATGTAAATTTCTGCTTTGAGGGAATCGAAGGAGAATCGCTTCTTTTGTTACTGGATGACAAAGGCGTCTGTGCCTCCTCGGGAAGTGCCTGTACGTCGGGATCCCTTGATCCAAGTCATGTTCTTTTGGCAATAGGAAGAGTACATGATGTGGCTCACGGATCCCTGAGACTGACATTATCCGAAGACATTACGGATGAAGAGATAGATCTGATAGCTCTTGCGGTTACGGAAGTTGTTGATAGATTAAGAAGTTTCTCTCCCGTATGGCGCGATCTCGTAAACGGGAAAAGAGAATTCATTATCAAATAACGGAAGGAATAAAGGAGTAAATTATGGCATTATACAGTGAAAAAGTAATGGATCATTTTCGTAATCCCCGAAATGTAGGGATCATAGAGGATGCAAACGGTATCGGTGAAGTCGGAAACGCAAAATGCGGCGACATTATGAAAATGTATCTTAAGATCGAAGATGAGATCATCCAGGATGTCAAGTTCGAGACATTCGGATGCGGAAGCGCGATCGCATCAAGTTCAATGGCTACCGAACTTATAAAGGGAAAACCCGTGAGCGAAGCCATGGAACTTACCAATAAAGCTGTTGCGGAAGCACTCGACGGACTTCCGGAAGTAAAGATGCACTGTTCGGTCCTGGCAGAAGAAGCCATCAGATCGGCACTTGAAGACTATGAAAACAAACGAAAGGAACAACCGACATGAGTTATTCGATAAATTCACTTTTAATACACGGAGGAATAGACGGCGATGAAACTACCGGAGCGGTAAATGTGCCCGTCTATCAGACCTCGACTTATAAACAGGACGGCCTCGGCGAAAACAGAGGCTGGGAATATTCAAGGACCGGAAATCCCACAAGAGCCGCCCTTGAAAAACTGATCGCAGATCTCGAAGAAGGGGAATACGGTCTTGCATTCGCTTCGGGCCTTGCAGCCATCAATACCGTTCTTTCCCTTTTTAAAAGCGGAGATGTACTCGTGGTATCCGACAATATCTACGGAGGGACATTTCGCATTCTTGACAATGTATTCAACAATTTCGGTATAACCTACAGGATAGTGGACACTTCGGATCTTAACGCCGTTGAAGCTGCAATCGATGACAGCGTAAAAGCGGTTTATGTTGAGAGCCCCGCAAATCCGTTACTTACCGTTACCGATATCGCGGAAGTATCAAAGATCTCTCACAAATACGGAAAACTTCTTATTGTCGACAACACATTTCTGACACCTTATCTTCAAAGACCTCTTTCTCTCGGAGCAGACATAGTAATACACAGCGGAACCAAGTATCTCGGCGGTCACAGCGATACCGTTTCGGGTCTTGTTGCGTTAAAAGATAAGGCCCTTGCGGACAGATTGTATTATCTTCAGAATGCGATCGGCGGTGTACTGGCTCCCTGGGACAGTTTTCTGATGATAAGAGGCATCAAAACCCTGGGTGTCAGAATGGACAGACACATCGCCAATGCCGGTAAAGTGGCAAAGTGGCTTGAAAAGAGCGGATATGTTAGCAGAGTATATTATCCCGGTCTTGAATCCGATCCCGGTTTTGAGATCCAGAATAAGCAGGCCGACGGTGCCGGTGCCATGATCTCGTTTGTACTTAACGAAAAATACGATTACAAAAAGTTTTTTAAATCTCTTAAGCTTGTTACCCTGGCTGAAAGTCTGGGCGGAGTGGAGTCGCTTGTCTGTCATCCCGCCAGCATGACTCATGCCGCAATTCCCGCAGATATCCGTAAGAGCGTGGGAATAGTGGATGAGCTCATCAGACTTTCTGTAGGTATCGAAGACGTCGATGATATAATCGGCGATCTTGAACAGGCAATAATTTCATCAGAAAATTAAAAGGAGATTTAACAAATGAAGATTTATAACGATATAAAGGAGATGATCGGAAACACGCCGATCCTTAAATTAAATCATCTCGGAGTAAAGCCCTCTGTCGGTCTTTATGCCAAACTTGAACTCATGAACCCCGCCGGAAGCGTTAAAGACCGTGTAGGAATGTACATGATCGATGATGCGATAGAAAAAGGTCTCTTAAAAGAAGGCGGAACAATTGTTGATGCGACCGCCGGCAATACGGGAATAGGCATCGCCATTGCGGCACTTAACAGAGGCTTAAGAGTCATCTTTACCGTTCCCGAAAAGTTCTCGATCGAAAAACAGAAAGTCATGGTGGCGCTCGGAGCGGAGATAGTACACACATCCCGCGAAGAGGGAATGCTGGGTGCGGAACGTGAAGCGGAAAAGATACTAGCCACGATCCCGGGTTCGATATCTTTAAGGCAGTTCAGAAACCCTGCCAACCCCAAGGCTCACTACGAGACTACCGGACCGGAGATCTACGACCAGATGGACGGTAAGATCGATTATCTGGTGGCAGGTGCCGGAAGCGGAGGAACTTTCACGGGTGTAATGAAGTATTTAAAGGAAAGAGATCCTCAGATAACGGGTGTTCTCGCAGATCCCTACGGCTCAATAATCGGCGGCGGTGATCATTTTGATTACAACATAGAAGGTATCGGCAACGACTTTATCGCGGATACGATGGATGTTTCTTTTATCGACAAGGTATTTAAGATAACCGACGATGAAGCTTTTGAAGCCTCAAGACTTCTTGCAAAACATGAGGGGATCCTTGCCGGTTCATCTTCGGGTGCGGCACTTGCCGCAGCGCTTAAACTTGCCTCTGAGATCGATTCGGGAAACATTGTTACCGTATTCCCCGACAGAGGAGACAGATATTTAAGCAAAGGGCTTTTTGATTAAGGACCGGCAGAGATCATTAAAGACATGAATAACGTATACGAACTGGAACATATTTACAAAACCTATAAAAATGACGGCAAAGAGTTTACGGCTTTGAAGGATGTCAGCTTAAGCGTTCACGAGGGTGAGATATTCGGTATCATCGGCATGAGCGGAGCTGGTAAATCCACACTTGTGCGTACACTTAACAGGTTAGAGGAAGTATCCGACGGAACGGTTAGGTTTTTCGGTGAGGATCTGGCAAGCCTTAAGCCACGTGAACTCAGGAATATCAGACATTCCATATCCATGATCTTTCAGAGTTTTAACCTCTTGAATCAGCGGACTGTTATAGAAAACGTAGAGCAGCCCTTAAAGATCACCCATACTCCCCGTGCCGAAAGGCGCGGTATCGCCATGGAGATGCTTAAGATCGTCGGTCTCGAGGAAAAAGCAAACGAATATCCCGCGAGACTTTCGGGCGGTCAGAGACAGCGTGTTGCAATAGCAAGAGCTTTAGCCGGTAATCCGAAAGTGCTGTTGTGTGATGAGGCGACAAGCGCTCTGGATCCTAAGATAACAGGTGAGATTCTCGATCTTTTAAAGAAGATCAACGAAGAGCGTGGCCTTACGATCGTCATAATCACGCATGAAATGGCGGTTGTTGAAAAGATCTGCGACCGTGTGGCCATAATCGATAACGGTGTGCTTGCCGAGATTGGAGATGTGCGGGAAGTGTTCAGCTCACCCAAATCTACGGCGGCACGGAAACTCGTATTCCCTTCAAATCCTTTCGATCCCACAAAATCAGACGGAAGACTTATACGAATAGTTTTTGACGGATTAAAGGCAAGCGAACCCTTCATTGCAAATCTTGTAAAGACTACGGGAAAGACCGTCAACATCTTAAGTGCCAACACCAAAAGTGTAGGTGGCATAGGATACGGTCAGATGGTCATGGAACTGCCCGACGATGTAAACGATCAGGAGACGATAATAGAATTCTTTAAGTCAAGCGGACTTGCAGTCTCCGAGATCGAATGAAATTTATCGAGGAATTTGTCAAATGAGCAATTATATTATTGATGCTATTAAAAGCGGCGTACTTGAAACGCTCGAGATGACTTTTTTTGCTTCGGTCATTTCATATATAGTGGGGCTCCCTTTGGGAGTCATCCTTTATGCGACCTC
>CACYCC010000190.1 GCA_902772805.1 uncultured Lachnospiraceae bacterium
CCTGTATAAATGAATCATGAGTATATCCTTTAAGAACGGTTGTGCTGCGGGAGATCGCTGCGATCCCTATAATGGTTGATGCCACAACAAGAGGCAACAGCGCAAAAAGAAGCAGAGTCATGCGCATTGACAGACGGGATTTTCCGTTTGCGCCTTTCTCTGCCGTGTTAGAAGTGGTGTTTTTTGTTGACATATTTCCCTCCTTGCATTATATATTCTGACTATTATTGCTATTGTAAGTTAAATGAATTAATAAATAATTATCTTTATTGTTGCCGGCGTGGGAAAGTGTGAATATTTTATATTTACAGCGTGCCCATATATCTTTATAGTTAACTCATAAATATATGTTAAGGAAAGGTGAATTATAATCATAAATATCAGCTTTTAAGGAAGGAAAGGACAGGGACGATGAAAAAAGTATTTGCATTACTTGTTGCCATGACACTTGTTTTATCGCTTGCAGCCTGCGGTAAAGATGCGGGTTCGGCAGGGGACGGCGGGGACAGATTGACCGCGGCCGAGAAAAAGCAGGACACCGTTATACCCGGAGTCCTTTATCAGATCGATCAAAAAGAAGGCGAAGAGCCCTTGATCAGAGCGGTATCTCTTGACGGTAACCAGGCAGGAATAGATGACGATGATTCCGTAAACGGTTTGGAACCGTCGGTCGATAAGATCCGTTTTATTTTTATGCTCCAGGAATGGATCTCGATAACTCTCGATTCCGATAAAACTTCGGGACTGACCGCATACATCATTAAGCACCAGGAGGATCCCGAGACTTATATTGACAGTTTCGCTTCGTTGCTTGATGACGCACCCATGGTAGAACTTAACAAGCCGGCAGATGACGACTCATGGGGTTACTGGGGAGAAATGTACTTAAGTGAAGATTACCCCACGGGTTATTACGATCTTGTTTTTGCAAACGGATTAAAGCCGGTGGCAAAGGTGACGCTTAAGTTTTTCGGAAGTGACGAATTGACACCGAAGAGCAACGACGAGCTCTGGGATATGATGAAGAATGAGGCAAAGCCGATAGAGTGATGGGCCGCAGCCCCTGCCCGGCAAAAAATCGCGAGGCAGATCTTTTCAAATATAAAAAAACAAAAATGGTGTTTCGTAAACCGAAACACCATTTTGTTTTTAAGCTGATGACGGGAATCGGACCCGTGACCTCCGCCTTACCAAGGCGACGCTCTACCGACTGAGCCACATCAGCGCTGCGACAAATATATTAGCACGGTGATATGACGATTGTCAACATCTTAAATTTTATTAAATATTCCCCATTATTCTCATTTTCTGTTATAATATTTTAGATTATGGGTTTCTATGTTCTCATAGCTAAATCTCATGATCGCCGGGACCGCTGCGGGAACCGATCTTTGCATGGCCGCCCCGGTATTATGTGCATTATTTTAAGGAGTATAAGTACTCATGAATTACGGAAAAGAAGGCATTAAAAGGCGCCAGGAAGCGCTCAATGCCCGCGGACCGAAATGGTCGAGAAAACTGTTGTTACTGCTGACGGAAGCAGTCCTTGTCTGCCTGGTGGGCGGCGGCATCATGCTGGCCGCAATGGGAATAGGCGTATTCAAGGGCATACTTGCATCGGCACCCGATATATCCAAGATAACCGTTACACCTTCGGGAAGATCGTCTTTTGTATATGATGCAAAGGGCAATCAGATCGCAAAACTCGTATCTGCCAACGCAAACCGTATCCCGGTAGGATCAAGTCAGATATCGGACGATCTTAAAAATGCATTTGTAGTTATCGAAGACGAACGTTTCTACCAGCATAACGGTATCGATATCCAGCGTATTCTCGGCGCGGGCGTCAAGGCACTTCGCGACAGAAACTTAAGTCAGGGTGCAAGTACCATAACCCAGCAGTTACTCAAGAACAACGTTTTCACCTCCTGGACCGAGGAAAAGAACGACATCGAGAAGATCAAGCGTAAGATACAGGAACAGTACCTGGCGGTTGAACTTGAAAAGGTAATGAGTAAGGATGATATCCTGACCAATTACCTTAATACCATCAACTTAGGACAGAATACTCTCGGTGTTCAGGCGGCAAGCTTAAGATATTTCGGTAAGCCCGCATCGGAGATCAACGTTTCCGAGGCTGCCGTTATAGCTTCGATCACCCAGAACCCTTCCGCATATAACCCGATCTATCATCCCGACGCAAACGCAAAGCGTCGTAAATACGTGCTTGATTATATGCTTCGTGACGAATATATCACTCAGGCCGAATATGATGCCGCGATCAAGGATGATGTTTACGGTCGTATCAATGAAGTCAACCAGGTACAGGGTGAAGCTCAGGTAACCTCATACTATGTTGACGCCGTTACCGTGCAGGTCGAAAAAGACCTTCTGGCTGCGGGTTACAGCGAAAACCAGGTTTACACTCTTATGTACAGCAGCGGCATCAAGATCTTTACGTATCTCGATCCCGATATCCAGAAGATCTGCGACGAAGAGTTTGCCAACGAAGAAAACTATGCAACGGTAAGATGGCAGCTTGATTACAGACTTACCATATTAAAAGCGGACGGCTCGATGGAAAACCACTCCGCCGAGATGTTCAGATCTTACTTCAGACAGAACAAAAACAAGAATTACGATCTTTTATACAAAGAACCCGAAGACGCATATGCGGATATAGAAGAGTACAAGGCAGCGGTTTTGGAAGAAGGCGACGAAGTATATGCCGACAACATCGAAAACTGCCTTACCATTCAGCCGCAGATATCATTCACCGTGATCGACCAGCACAACGGTCAGGTTAAGGCAATGATCGGAGGACGAGGCGAGAAGGTCGGCGCACGTACATTTAACCGTGCGACACAGTCTGCGCGTCAGCCCGGTTCGTGCTTTAAGGTGCTTGCATCGTTCGGACCCGCGATCGACGCCAAAGGATTCACTCTTGCAACGGTCATCAACGACGCGCCGTTTAACTATTACAACGGTACTCCCGTTTCGAACTGGTACGGTAAGGATACATATTACGGTCTTTGTAATATCAGATACGGAATTTACTGGTCTCTTAACGTTGTAGCCGTTAAGACCATTACGATAATCGATCCGGCACTCGGATTTGAATATCTTGAAAAGATGGGATTCACCACACTCCGCGCCAGCAAAAAGGTCGGAGAAAACATATATACCGATATCGGTCAGCCTCTTGCTCTCGGCGGTATCACCGAAGGTGTCATAAACCTTGAGATATGTGCCGCTTATGCATCGATAGCCAATAACGGTATGTACATAAAGCCCACGCTTTACAGCAGGATCGAGGATGCCGACGGAAACATCATCATCGACAATACGCATCCCGAAACGCATGAGGTATTTAAGCCCACAACATCATTTTTGCTTACTTCTGCCATGAAGGACTGTATCAGCCGCGGTACCGGTACAAATGCTAAATTCCCCGGTATGTCAATGGCAGGTAAAACGGGTACCACATCCGATTCCAAGGATATCTGGTTCTGTGCGTATACCCCTTACTATACGGCTGCATGCTGGGTAGGTTACGACAGACCGCACGCCCTTTCGGATCCCGAATCCAGGGTTGCACAGATCATGTGGAAAGCGGTCATGAGGCGTGTTCACGAAGAACTTCCCGACATCGGATTTGATGTTCCCGAAGGCATCGTTACATGTACGGTCTGCAAGAAGTCGGGACTTTTGCCCAATGCACTCTGTACGGAAACTTATACCGAATACTTTGCAAAGGACACCGTTCCCGAAGACCACTGTAACGTGCACTACATGGGACGCGTGTGCGCATATGACAACCTTCCCGCAACAGACAACTGTCCGTTTGCATACGAAGGAGCGGTAGAGATGGTTCCGCCCGAAGACGAAGCTCTCTGGCAGGGATCTCATACCCTTGATTCAACGCTTGATCCGCTTGCGGCAGGCGAACAGGCACCGGTCAACACTACCGGACACTGTCAGCATGATGAGGCGTTCTTCTCACAGCCCAACTGGGAGGAGATCTATCAGCGTCAGTACAACGAACTTGAAGCCAGACGCGAAGCAGCATGGCAGGAACAGCAGCAGGCAAGTGAAGGAGAAGGAGAAGGCGGGGGCGAATGATGAACGAACCCTACACCATACTTACCGAGGGCGGTGAAGCCGAGACAGAGCTCAAAAAGTCACGTTTCATCGCACATGTAAGACCGGTCGAGACCGAGGAAGAGGCCATGGCCTTTGTCGGGGAGATGAAAAAGAAATACTACGACGCCCGGCACAACTGCTACGCCTATATACTCGGCAAAGACGGAAACCGCGTAAAATACAGCGATGACGGAGAGCCTGCACAGACCGGCGGCCTTCCGATCATGAATGTGTTAAAAGAAACCGGCATCAGAAACGCCTGTATCGTCGTTACCCGGTACTTCGGAGGGACGCTTCTCGGAGCGGGCCCTTTGGCCAGAATGTACGGGGATGCCGCAAAACTCGGACTTGAAGCTTCCAAAACCGGCGTAATGCGTTACGGCATCACCGCAGATGTAAGATGCGATTATTCGGATTTTGAAAAACTCAAGAGATATTACGAAAAAGAAGAGATTCCCATAGTTGACATAAGTTATGCAAACGATGTAGTGATCTCGATAAGATGCGGCTTCGAGAAATTTGAAGAAGTCAAGAACAGCACAGTTTCAATAACGGCTTCACGCGCTGTTATCACAAAAACGGGCGAGGCCTATTGTTTACATAATAATTGAGAAACGGTTTACATAACCGACATCAAAACACAAATTGACCGGTACCGGTAATCTCGAAAGGAGGTGATCTTGTGAAAAAGAATAAGGAACGAAGTACATCCGACAACCCACTGCCCGCGGCGGCAAATATTCTTTTTACTGAAAAGATCATTTCAAAGGAGAGATTGCCATGGATGAGAACAACAAGTTAGAAGAGATCTGTACTCTCTTGGAGACCAAGCAGTACACGGGCCTTCGTCAGAAGATAACCGAGTACAACGATGCCGATATCGCGGCC
>CACYCC010000191.1 GCA_902772805.1 uncultured Lachnospiraceae bacterium
AAGGGCGGTTTTGGCCTTATAATAGTAGAGGCGACAGCGATCACCAAACGTTCCAGGCTTGCCGATACCGAACTTGGTATCTGGGAAGACGGGCAGATAGAGGGATTAAAGAAAATAACCGACGTTATACATGAAAACGGTGCCAAGACTTTTATCCAGCTTCTTCATGCGGGCGGAAACGGGATCGATCCCACACCCGACGCACCGAGTTCGACCGTATACCGTGACCGTAATCATGCAGTAGAGATGAGTAAGGATACGATCAAAAGAACGATCGATGACTTTGTAAAAGCTGCGTTAAGAGCTAAGAAGGCCGGTTTTGACGGCGTTGAACTTCACGGCTGTCACGGATATCTTATATCCCAGTTCTGCAACAGCCGCACCAATCTTCGTACCGATGAATACGGTGAGAATAAAGCACTTTTTGCGATCGAAACATTAAAAGCGGTCAAAGAGGCCTGCGGTGATGACTTTGTGGTAGGCATAAGGCTCGGTGCGTTTGAACCGTTACTTGAAGACGGGCTCAGAAATGCCGAGGCGATAAAGGACTGTACGGATTTTATCGATGCTTCCTACGGCGGAGACTGTGATTCGTGTGCTCCCGAAGGCTTCGGACTTTCGGATGCCGTTTACGGTGCATCAAAGATCAAGGAACTGTTGCCGGATATGCCTGTATTCGGCGTTCACAACATAAACAGCGCCGAAGACGTAAAAGCCGCACTCGAAACGGGTATCGATATGGTCGATATCGGAAAAGCCGCATTGGTGGATCCTCATTTTGCAGGTCACATACTGGCGGGAGAACCTTACGGACAGTGCCTGCACTGCAACAATTACTGCAGATGGAACCCGTGGGAGATGGCTGATCCCAACAAGAAATGTCCGGGATATCTTAAATTCCATCGCTGATCAGGTATCTCACAGATCAACGGAACCCGATAATAAACAATTCTGAAGGAGGATTATTTATGAATACTACACCCTGCGATCCCAAAGCAACGCGTGAAGCACGTGTTCTTTTGCAATATCTTGCATCCATAGAGGGAAAGGGAATACTCACGGGACAGCATACACAGTCGATCCCGATGGAAGAGCTTCAGTTTATCAGGGAAACTACCGGAAAAACGCCGGCACTCCTGGGATTTGAACTCTTGGGATATTCGCCCAACATTAATCGTGAAGAGTCCGGATATGACTGCCTTAAAGAAGTCGACGACAACTTGGGAACGGTTGAATGTGCGCTTGACTGGGGCAAAAAGGGCGGTATCGTGACATATACATGGCACTGGTTTTCCCCTATCGGCGGAAGCGACAAAGCCTTCTATGCCGAGCATACGGATTTTGATGCCGCCAAAGCAGCCACACCCGGGACCGATGAATACAAGGCGATGTTAAGCGATCTTGATGTAATGGCCGAGATCTTAAGAAAGTTTCAGGACGCAAAGATCCCGATATTGTGGCGTCCTTTCCATGAAGCCGAGGGCAAATGGTTCTGGTGGGGAGCAAAGGGACCTGAGGTTGCAAGAGATCTTTTTAAGATAGTATTTGATCATCTGACAAAAGAAAAAGACATTCACAATCTTTTGTGGGTTTGGAACTGTCCGATACCCGAGGCGTATGTCGGTGACGAATACTGCGATATCATTTCAAGAGACCTGTATCCCGAGGCTCATGCGCATGCAAGTTTTATCGAAGAATTCAAGGGCCTTAAAGAGATAGCACCCGATAAAGGCGTTTCTCTTGCAGAGAACGGAGTGCTGCCCGACGCCGATGCGCTAAAAGCCGACAATGCGGCATGGCTTTGGTTCATGACCTGGAGTCACGAATTTTGTCTTACCGAACAGTACAATTCTTTTGATGCGTTAAAGAAACTGTATGAAAATCCCTATTCGCTTACATTTGAGTCGCTTGGGGACTATCATAAAATGCTGTCTGAGTGAGTGCTTTGTATTTTTTTGAGTGATTTTTTTGTCCAATTACTTGAATTGTCTTAAATTGGGTGTTAAATTATAGAGTAGCCCATTATGTAAAGGAGACAGAAGAGTTGCTCAAAAAGATATTGGTAGTGGATGACGATGATATAAGTCGCGATCTGCTGGCGGAAATATTGGAGCTCGAATACGAGATCATTCCGGCCAAGAACGGTGCGGAAGCTCTCGGTTTATTGTCGTTTCAGCTGGGAATGGTAGAAGCCGTACTTTTGGACCTGATGATGCCCCAGATGAACGGATACGAGTTTTTGGAACAATTTAATGCCAAGGGGTGGAACGAAAAAGTTCCCGTAGTTATAGTATCATCAAGTGATGACGAGGAAACACGCGAAAAGTGTCATGCTCTTGGTGTAAACCATTTTGTCAGCAAGCCTTATACTCACAAAGAGGCAACGAGCGTAATAGCCGATGCCATCGAAAGCTTTTCAAAAGGCAAGAAATCAAGAAAGAAAAGGTAAATATGCGTAAGTTAAATTTTACGAGAATAATTAAAAGATCGCTGCCGGTTTTGGCGGCGATTGCTCTTTTAGGGAGTGTTTTTACCCTTAGATCATATGCCGACGGTGAACTGACCGGTAAAACGGCCGAAGAGATCGTTGCGATGATGAATAAGGGATGGAATATGGGTAATACCCTGGATGCCAGAGACGGTAACTCAAGTGACATCTATTCTCAGGAAACTTCATGGGGAAATCCCAGGATAAACCGTGAAATGATCCACGGTGTCAAAGAAGCGGGATTCGACACGATCCGTATTCCGATCACATGGTACAAGTTTATAGACAAATCAAACGGTTATGCAATCAATCCGGACTTTATGGCTCATGTAAAGGAAGTTGTCGACTGGGCACTTGAAGAAGATCTTTTCGTTATCATCAACGTCCATCATGAGAGCTGGGTCAACAGGACCGACATCGACAAATCCTACAAGGAGATCGGTGAAGAGTTAAGCGCCGTATGGAGCCAGATAAGCGACGAATTCGCAGATTACGACCAGAAGCTTATCTTTGAAGGCATGAACGAGCCCAGAGCCGGCGGAGCCGATTATGAATGGCAGGGTAATCCCGCCTGTTATGAAGCAGTCAACTATCTTGATCAGGTATTTGTTGATACGGTACGTGGGAACGGCAAAGGTCATAACGGCGAAAGAGTACTGATGGTACCGGGATACGCCGCTTCAAGTTCGCAGCTCGTACTCAATTCGATAAAACTGCCGCAGATAAACGGTGAGACCGCTTCAAACATTGCTCTTTCCGTTCACTGTTATTCACCTTACGAATTTTGCTTAACGGATCAAAAGAACACGTTCGATCCCAATAACGCATCTGACAATTCCGATATCAAGAGACTAATGTCAAGTCTTGAGATCTCATTTATCAGCAAGGGTATTCCTGTTATTATCGGTGAGTGCGGATGTACCAATTCGGGCAATAACAATGTCGAGCGTGAGAAGTGGTTTGCATTCATGGGTGAGCAGACCGCCAAGAAGGGGATCCCGGCGATAGTATGGGATAACGGAGCCAACAAGACCTCGGGCGGAGAGTGTCACAGTTATATTGACAGAAAAACGGGTGAGATGGTATCTCCCGAACTTATAGCTGCGTTCTTATCGGGCAAATATGCGGAGCCTCTTGCGGCTGCCGAAGACGTAACATATGATTTTGAACCCTTTGATAACGGTTCCGGGAAATTAACTCCGATGAGCCCCGATATAGCCGGATTCATCACCAAAAAGCTTGCAAATCAGTCAAAGGTCAATCATACGGAAGGTGCAGTCGTAGGTTTCAGCCTTAAGGTCACCACTTATACGGACAAGACCGCAGCGATGGATATTTCCCGTTTTGCGGGCAAGAATCTTAAGATAACGGCATGGGTAAGTTCCAAGGATACCGACACCGTTACCATGAGTTTAACCAACAACAGCGCCGATTATATAACGGTAAATACCACCTCTGACTGGCAGGAACTTACAATATATGCCGCCATCGGAGACGGTGAAACGCTTCTTGAGTTTAAGGGCGATGAAGACACCGAATTTTATATTGATGATATAACACTTACGATGGTTGATTCTCTTGAAGTCGTATCGGACGGCAAGGATTCAAATGTCGACAGCAAGAACGGCAATTCCGGCAACGGAAGTGATGAGCCCGGCAACGGATACGTAACAGAAGACGGTACGCCCGTTACCGTGATCAACGGCAAGATCGTGATCATAGTAATGCTGTCCGCGATCGTGGGCGTAGCGATACTGGGAGCGCTTGCCATCACTATCGGAAAGTGGAAGAAACGCGATAAAAAGAAATCGTAAAAATGGCTTAACTGCGGGGAAGATCTGCATCGGGAGATGCAGATCTTTTTTCTTTTTACAAAAAAATTGTAAAATGTATTGACACCAACTGTTTATAGGTGTATATATAACACATAAACAGTTAACGCGGACGCATGGAGGAAACAATATGAAGATATCTCAATCGTCCGGTGTGCCGATTTATCAGCAGATAGCAGACTCGTTTCGAAACGATATCTTAGCCGGCCGGCTTAAAGAAGGCGAGTATCTGCCGTCGATAAGGGAACTGGCCAAGGAACTTAGGATAAGTGTTATAACCACCATGAAGGCTTACGAAATGCTTTCGGAAGAGGGATATATAACGGCGGCTCAGGGCAAAGGCTACTTCGTTAATTCCCAGGACAGCGAACTGTTAAAGGAACAGCACTTAAGGAAAGTCGAGAGTTCACTTAACGATGCGATAGTAAATGCGGATATAGCGGGCATAACCGACAAAGAACTGATAGGCATGCTGAACATGCTTTTATCTATGAAAGAAGATTGAATAAGGAGAAATTACAGTAATGAATGCAGAAGCAATGATCTCAGGAAAGAACATTATAAAGAAATACACAAACTTCACACTTGATGTTGGTGAGATCGTGATCCCCAAGGGATTTGCGACAGCCCTGATCGGTGAGAACGGTGCAGGTAAGACGACTCTTTTAAATATACTTGCGGGTATAAGACTTGACTATACCGGAGAGATCACATATTTCGGAGAGTACAATGACAAGGACAGAGAGAATAAGCCCGAAGTCAAGGAACGTATGGGCTATACCGGAACGGAAAATTACTTCCTTCCGCACTGGACGGTAGAGCAGATCGATCAGCTGTCACACATGTTATTTAAAAACTACGATCACGATAAATTCATGAAGATCTACGACGAACTCGCTATTTCTTCATCGGGAAGATATGACGGTAACAAAAAGGTAAGTGAGTTATCCGATGGTACCAAGACAAAGCTTGCGCTTGCCCAGGTACTTGCCAGAGATACGGACATCCTGATAATGGACGAGCCCGCATCCCCTCTCGATCCTCTTATGAGAGACAAGCTTTGCGAGATGATCGGACAGTACATCAACTCCAAGGAAGGCAGAACGGTATTTTTCTCGACACACAACATTTCCGATATGGAAAACGTTACGGATTATGCGATCATCGTGGAACACGGCAAGATAGTTGAGTCCGGTTTCGTGGACGATCTCAAGGAAAAGTACATTCTGGTAAAGGGAGAACCCGCTGATGCCGAAAAGGCGAAAGAGATCCTCTATTCCCAGACTACAGGTAAATACGGATTTGAAGGAATCTGTCTCGCATCCGATCTTGATAAGCTCGCCGGAATGGATATCACGACCGAACAGGCCAGCCTCTTCCAGATAAGCGTAGCTATCATGAAGAAAAATTCACATATAAAGCAGGTGAGCATATGATGAAGTGTATTAAAGCTTACAGGGCCTATTCGTCAAAGATGTTCAGAGTGCTTATAAACCTTTTGACGATCGGATTCGCGATCTTGTGGGCACTGTTGGGTTTTGCGATAGATATAACACCCTTTTTGATGATCCCCTGCATATACATAATGACGATGATGATATTTGACTTTTTCCTGTTTGGAGGGTTGCTCAACAAACACGGAAGGATCTCCGAATATTTTAAATCATCGACTGCCGGCAAGAGTGTGTTAACACAGGCTGTTAAAGGCGACATATTGCTCCATGCGGTAAGAATGTTCTTTTTGCTGATAGTCTGGCCCATAGCCCTTGAATTTATCGTCATACCGGAGGTGGATCCGATGCCTCTGGGTCCGGGATTCATAGTATTTGTTGCGTCGGTTTACTGCGCGGCTCTTGCCTCTTTGACGGGAATCGAGATCATCGGACGGATAATCGGAAAGACGTTTCAGATGTATATACTGATAATGTATGTCCTGATGATACCGGTTTCGATCTTAACCATGATACCGTCACTTACATTTGTATTTGCGGGGACATTTATAGTACCGGTTCTTACGGTACTCGTGATCGTTTATGCCGCACTTGCAATTGCGTTATATTATGCCTCGGTGGCGATCACCAAGCGATCATACGATCAGAAATTAACGGATACATACTAAAAGGAGAAGACAATGATCAAAGATCTTAAACTTGCATTCAGACTTTTAAAATACGGACTCCAGGGAAAATCAATGCTGATGCTTTTCGGTATTTTCATGGTACTGGGCATAATGATGGAGTGTGTGGCCACAAACGTTATGGACAATATGGGAGCCATATATATGGTCCTTTGTCCCACATATATAACACAGATGATCATAACGGGAACGATCTCTTTGTACATAGGTTCTTCTCCGTACAAGAAAAGACTTCAGACATCGATCCCTACGGAAGTTGCATACCTGCTCTCGCTTTTATGTTTCGGACTTTTTATAACGATCAGATTTTGCAGACTCTATTTCGGAAAGACGGAACTTACCGATGAGTTGCTAAAGCATTCGTTGTATGGCATTATAATGGTGGCTGTGCTGGTATTCATACTTCAGATCTACGGTTCCATCGCATACAAATCATATATTTTGTCGCTTATCGTTTTCCTGCCGATGTTTGTGTTCGTGTTTGTCGGCCAGGGATGGATTCAGGGAGAGATCGAAAACCTTCCGGCGCTCGATGCGTTTCTGGGAACCGGACCTGTTGTAATAACAGTAACGGCGGTTTTGATAATCACTTTGGGAGCCGTGGCCGCATATGCGATCACGTGCGCAATGTACAAGCGTGACATCGATCCCAAGATCTATAAGAGAATACTTGCCAGAGCTTGATAATAAGGATAGTTTTTTATGAGCAGAAGAGATAATGAAGAAAGAACCGGGATGAAATTCATCTCGGTTCTTCTGAGCGTTTTAATACTGATAATACTTGCGGGATATCTGATATTTAAGCATTACTACAATATGCTTGGAACGGCTTCGGGTAAAAAGCCCGAAAGCGGTCTTTC
>CACYCC010000192.1 GCA_902772805.1 uncultured Lachnospiraceae bacterium
TAAGTCAAGAAACATGACAGGCTATTATGCCAAAGATAAGGCCGAAGCACTTAAGATCGCACTCGAGCTTATTCCCAAGGGAAGCACCGTCACCATGGGCGGATGTATGAGTGCGGGTGAGATAGGTCTTACCGATGCGGTAAAGGGACCCGATTATAAGTTCCTTGACAGATATGCGGCCGAAGACCACCGCGCGGCGGAGCTTGAATCTTATAAGTGTCAGTACTATATCGCAAGTGCCAATGCAATGACCGATGACGGTATTCTGGTAAATATCGACGGCAACGCGAACAGAGTATCGGCTATAGCTTACGGTCCCGAAAAGGTCATCTTTATAGTGGGCCTTAACAAAGTCTGCAGCGATATCGACAGTGCATTAAAGCGCGCAAGAAACGTTGCCGCCACAGCCAATGCACAGCGTTTTAATCTTTCAACACCCTGCACCAAGACGGGAACGTGCTTTAACTGCAAGTCACCCGACACTATCTGCTGTCAGTTCCTGATCACCAGATATTCCAAACATAAAGACAGGATACATGTAATACTCGTAAACGATAATCTGGGATTTTAAGGCTTTCACATGATACTTGTAGGCGAGTATTTAAAACGGCGATTCGGCTGTAAAGTTTATAAGATCGCTTTAAACGGCGGATTTACGTGCCCCAACAGAGACGGGACTCTCGATACGAGAGGATGTATTTTCTGTTCGGCCGGGGGAAGCGGTGAATTCGCGGGAGATCCCGTACTTACCGTTACGAAACAGATCGAAGTCGGTAAAAAGCGGCTCGGTTCGAAAGTTAAGGACGGAAAATACATTGCATATTTTCAGGCCTACACAGGGACATATGCTCCGATTGGCCGTCTTAAAAGACTGTACCGTGAAGCCATAAATCATCCCGATGTGGTGGTCCTTTCAATAGCAACCAGACCGGATTGCCTGCCGGACGAGGTTCTTGACCTTCTCGGTCAACTTAACAAGATAAAGCCCGTCTGGGTAGAATTGGGGCTTCAGACCATACATGAAAGAAGTGCCGAGTATATCAGAAGGGGATATCCGTTAAGTACATTTACCGAAGCGGTCAAAAAGCTTAAATCACGCGGTATTGAGGTCATAACCCACGTAATACTGGGACTTCCGGGCGAGACGGTAACGGATATGATCGATACGGTGAGGTTCGTCTGCAAAAGCGGATCGGACGGCATCAAACTGCAGCTTCTGCATGTTCTTAAAGGAACGGACCTCGGGCACGAGTATGCCGAGGGTAAGATAAAGGTTCTTTCGGAAGATGAATATATTTACATCCTTAAGGAGTGTGCGAAGTATATTCCCGATAATGTCATAGTCCACAGGCTGACGGGAGACGGTGACAAGAAAATATTAACGGCGCCCATGTGGAGCGCCGACAAGAAACATGTTTGGAACCGCATTAAAAACGAAGTGCTTAATATACCGTAAAATAAAAGTGTGAACTCATACGGGGTTCACACTTTTTTATCGTTAATCTCTGTGAATTTATATCGTTAAATCCTGTTTACGCCTGTTTTGATCGCGGCTTCTCTGACCGCAGCGGCAACGGTCTTGCCGACTCTTGGATCGAATGCGTTGGGGATTATGTATTCGGGATTTAACTCCTCGTCGGATACGAGGCTTGCGATCGCATAGGCTGCGGCAACTTTCATCTCATCGTTGATGTCGCGGGCTCTTACATCGAGTGCGCCTCTGAATATACCGGGGAATGCAAGGACGTTGTTGATCTGGTTGGGATAATCGGATCTGCCGGTACCTACAACAGCCGCACCGCCTGCTTTTGCCTCGTCGGGAGTGATCTCGGGAACGGGATTTGCCATCGGGAAGAGTATCGCATCTTTGGACATTGTCTTAACCATATCTGTGGTAACGGTTCCGGGAGCGGAAACACCGATAAATACGTCAGCGCCCTTGATGACTTCGGATAAGGGACCTGCGAGATGTTCTTTGTTGGTGATCTTGGCCATTTCGATCTTTTCACTGTTGAGACCTTCGCGTCCTTCGTAGATCGCGCCCTGTCTGTCGCACATGATGACATTTTTAAGTCCCATGCTGACAAGCAGTTTTATGATCGCAATACCCGCAGCGCCCGCACCGCTTGTTACGACCTTTATATCTTTGATGTCTTTCTTGACTATCTTAAGTGCATTGATCATCGCAGCCAGTACAACAACCGCGGTTCCGTGCTGGTCGTCATGGAATATCGGTATATCGCAGCACTCTTTAAGCCTTCTTTCGATCTCAAAACATCTCGGAGCCGAAATATCTTCAAGGTTTACTCCGCCGAAACTTCCGGCAAGGAGTTTTACGGTATTTACTATCTCATCGACATCCTTGCTGCGGATACAAAGAGGAAACGCATCGACATCTCCGAAACTTTTGAACAGCGCACATTTGCCTTCCATAACGGGCATGCCCGCTTCGGGTCCGATATCGCCGAGTCCCAAAACCGCGGTTCCGTCGGTGATGACTGCCACGAGATTGTGACGTCTTGTATATTTGTATGAAAGATCCACGTCTTTCTGGATCTCAAGACAGGGCTCCGCAACGCCGGGAGTATAAGCTACGGAAAGTTCTTCCTTGTTGGAAACGCTTGCACGGCTTATAACTTCGATCTTGCCCGCCCATTCTTCATGCTGCTTTAAAGCTATCTCTCTTTTGTCCATTTTCTTTTTCCTCGCAATCTGTCTTTTGCCGCCGGCATCTCTCGGCCGGCCGGTTATTATTCCTGTCCGTCCCAGCAGTAGGTACAGAGCTTGCATTTGTCTATTCCCACCGCATCCAACATATCGTCAAGTCTGTTAAAGCGAAGAGAAGTGAAGTTGAGTTCTTTTCTTATCTCTTCAACCATCTTCTCGTACTTTTCGCTGTCGGGGTCTGCGTATTCTTTTAACACTTCATCGGTCACATTGCCGTTTTCAAGCCTCTGGATCACGCGGCGTGTGATAAGATCCATCTCCGAAGACGAGCGTGAGAAGTTAAGATATTTGCATCCGTATAAAAGCGGCGGGCATGCGGGACGGATGTGCACCTCTTTGGCACCTGACCTGTACAGGAATTCCGTCGTTTCTCTTAACTGTGTTCCTCTTACGATCGAGTCGTCTATCAACAAAAGTTTTTTGTCTTTTATAAGATCGTCAACGGCTAAGAGTTTCATCTTTGCTATAAGGTTACGCTGACTTTGCATCGTGGGCATAAAAGAACGCGGCCAGGTGGGCGTATATTTTATGAAAGGCCTTGAGAAGGGAATGCCCGATGCGTTGGCATATCCTATGGCGTGAGCAAGTCCCGAATCGGGTACGCCCGCTACAACGTCGGGCTGTACGTTATCGCGGCCCGCCATTTTGGCACCGCAGTTGTAACGCATCTTTTCGACGCTTATTCCCTCATATGAGCTTGAGGGATATCCGTAGTAGATCCACAGGAAGGTGCAGATCTTCATCTCCGTTCCGGGAGCATGGAGCATCAGGTAATTGTCGTTTGTAAGTATTCCGATCTCACCGGGACCGAGTTCCTTAAAGTGATCGTATCCCAGGTTTCTGTATGCAAAATCTTCAAAAGCCGCACAGTAAGCGTCTTCCTTGCGACCGATGACTACCGGCGTACGGCCGTATCTGTCACGTGCGCAGTAGATTCCCTTGGGTGTCAGTAAAAGCAGGGACAACGATCCGTCCACCGCTTCAAGGGCATAGTTTATTCCGTCGATAATGTTTTCTTTTTCATTGATGAGTGCAGCTACGAGCTCGGTAGCGTTTATCTCTCCGCCGCTCATTTCAAGGAAATGCGAGTGGCCGTTGTCAAATACGCGTTTTGTAAGTTCTTCGGTATTGTTGATCTTGGAAACCGTTGTGAGGGCGTATGTTCCGTGATGGGAACGCACCGTGAGGGGCTGAGGTTCGAAATCCGATATGCATCCGATACCGAGAGTTCCGTGCATTTCCTGGAAATCATGATCGAATTTGGTACGGAAAGGAGAATTTTCTATGTTGTGAATGGCTCTGTTAAAACCTTTTTCGCGGTCCCATACGCACATACCGCCGCGTCTGGTACCTAAGTGGGAGTGATAATCGATCCCGAAAAATAAATCAAATACACAATCTTCTTTGGCTGCAACGCCGAAAAAACCGCCCATATCTGTCCCTCCGAAATGTTAGTGTCCGGGAGTGTATGCTTAAGATACGTCCCAAACCTTCACAATAAAAATTATCACATCGCCATGTTAAGGTCTATGGAAAGAAACGATAAAAATGGAAAACTTTGAGTGTAAATTACTGTCAGTTATGCTAAACTTAATTTTGTAAGCGCAAAGTCCGGCGATCATAAGCCGGCAACGATGCGGGAGTCATCATGATCTAAGAGGTGTGGTTTTGAAAAAGGGGTTTTTGGCGCTGCCTGTTATCATTATACTGATATCGCTTTTATCGGCATGCGGCGGCAGAGAAGATTTCAAGGAAGTATACAGACGTCAGGGCATACAGGCGCTTGATGAGGGCAATGTTAAAGGTGCGATCGAATCATTTACTGCGGCTCTTAATGAGAGCAGGGGTGTGATCAAAGACGTCGATTACGATATAAATTATTATCTCGGCTATTCGTATTACTTAAACGGAGAATACGACAAGGCCATCGAAGTGTTTGACGCTATCGTGGGATTAAGACCCAAAGAAACGGATGCCTATTATTACAGGGCAAAGGCTAAATTGATGGCGGGAGACCGTACGGGTGCCGAGCAGGATTTTCTTAAAGTAACATCCGCAGATCCCAAGAATTATGATGTTTACATAGATATATATTTTTGCATGTGCGATGCGGGATATACCGCGGACGCCAAGGCTTATCTTCAGGCAACGCTCGAAAACGCCAAGTCCATGAGCGATTACGACAAGGGCCGCATGTGCTATTATCTGGGCGATTATTCAAATGCAAGGGTTTATCTTGAAAAAGGCAAGGATATGTCGGATCCCGACACGATACTGATGCTGGGAAAGACGTATGAGGCCATATCCGATTACAGTTATGCCGCAAGCCTTTACAATCAGTATCTTACGGACAAAGGCAATAACGCCGCGGTATACAATCAGCTCGGTGTGTGCCGTATGAAGATGGAAGATTATCCCGCAGCCCTCTCGGCCTTTGAATCGGGGCTTAACTTACAGGATGCCGAATGGGATCAGGAACTTATGTACAACGAAGCCGTGACCTACGAATATATGCTTGATTTTGCAACGGCAAGAGACAAGATGAAAGAGTATCTTAACAAGTATCCCAAAGACGATGCCGCGGCAAGGGAGTATGAATTTCTGCTTACAAGATAAAGCACCGGGCGTTTTGCGGTGAAGACATAAGAAAATAAACCGTTATACTATATATTGTGTTAAAACACCAAGGGAGAAACGATGTTTTCTCCCTTTTCTTGCACCGGTTTACATAAGTATTATACAATATTTAGTGCATACAGTAGAAAAAATATCCGATATATTGTGTTTTTCTCGTTGACTTTAATAGAATGTGATGATACACTAAATATAGTCGCGGATTTCGGGGTATGCCGCAAAAATTATAGAGGGAGATTTACGTAATATGTATCAGGTAGTTAAGAGAGACGGCGAAGTATCCGATTTTACACTTACCAGGATAAGTGACGCCATCATGAAGGCTTTTGTGGCTACGGAGGTCGAGTATACCAACGACATCATCGATCTTCTTGCCCTTCGTGTAACGGCTGATTTCCAGAGTAAGGTTAAGGACGGACAGATTCACGTCGAGGATATTCAGGACAGTGTGGAGAAGGTTCTTGAGCAGACAGGCTATGTGGAAGTTGCCAAGGCATATATTCTTTACCGCAAGCAGCGCGAAAAGATGCGCGTTATGAAATCCACGATCCTTGACTACAAAGATGTTGTCAACAGCTATGTTAAGGTAGAAGACTGGCGTGTTAAGGAAAACTCTACCGTTACATATTCGGTCGGCGGACTTATCCTCTCAAACTCCGGCGCGGTTACGGCCAATTACTGGCTCAGTGAGATCTACGACGAGGAGATCGCAGAGGCACATCGTAATGCCGACATACATATCCATGATCTTTCAATGCTTACCGGTTACTGTGCGGGCTGGTCGTTAAAGCAGCTCATCACCGAAGGACTCGGCGGTATTCCCGGCAAGATCACATCGGCTCCCGCCAAGCATTTATCCGTTCTTTGCAACCAGATGGTCAACTTCCTCGGTATCATGCAGAACGAATGGGCAGGCGCTCAGGCATTTTCATCATTTGATACCTATCTTGCTCCTTTTGTAAAGATAGACAATCTTACATATCCCGAAGTTAAGAAATGTATCGAATCATTTGTATACGGTGTTAATACTCCAAGCCGTTGGGGTACTCAGGCACCTTTCTCGAACATTACTCTGGACTGGACCGTACCCAACGACCTCGCGGAACTTCCGTGTATCGTAGGCGGTCAGCCTCAGGATTTTTGTTACAAGGATTGTAAGAAGGAAATGGACATGATCAACAAGGCCTTTATTGAGACCATGATCGAAGGCGATGCCAATGGCAGAGGCTTCCAGTACCCCATTCCCACTTACTCCATCACGAGGGACTTTGACTGGTCGGAGACAGAGAATAACAAGTTGCTCTTTGAGATGACTTCCAAGTACGGAACTCCTTACTTCTCCAACTATGTTAACTCTGACATGGAGCCCAGCGATGTGCGTTCCATGTGCTGCCGTTTGCGTCTCGATCTTAGAGAGCTCCGCAAGAAATCCGGCGGTTTCTTCGGCTCGGGTGAGTCCACCGGTTCCGTAGGCGTTGTTACCATTAACATGCCCAGGATCGCATACCTATCCACCAACAAGGACGATTTCTACAAGAGACTCAACAGACTCATGGATATCGCCGCAAGATCATTAAAGGTTAAGAGAGGCGTCATCACCAAACTTCTTGATGAAGGACTTTATCCCTACACCAAGAGATATCTCGGAACATTTGACAATCACTTCTCAACGATCGGTCTTATCGGTATGAATGAAGTGGGCCTCAATGCAAACTGGCTTCGTGCAGACCTTACGGATGAGAGAACCCAGGAATTCACCAAGGAAGTTCTCAATCACATGAGAAACCGTCTGTCCGATTATCAGCAGCAGTACGGCGATCTCTACAACCTTGAAGCAACACCCGCAGAGAGCACCACTTACAGACTTGCCAAGAACGACAAAAAGAAATGGCCTGCCATCAAGACCGCGGGAAATCCCGGAGATACACCTTACTACACCAACTCATCGCATCTTCCGGTTGATTATACGGCTGACATATTCGATGCTCTTGACATACAGGATGAACTGCAGACTCTTTACACTTCGGGAACCGTATTCCATGCATTCCTGGGTGAAAAGCTTCCCGACTGGAAGGCGGCCGCAAACCTTGTAAAGACCATCGCAGACAATTACAGACTTCCTTACTATACGCTTTCTCCCACATATTCGATATGCAAGAATCACGGATATCTTGCCGGCGAAAAGAAAACGTGTCCGATATGCGGAGAAGAGACAGAAGTTTACAGCCGTATCACGGGTTATTACAGACCTGTCAAGAACTGGAACGACGGTAAGGCTCAGGAATACGTTAACCGTACCGTATACGACATCGAGAATTCTTCGCTCAAGCGTCCGGTTTCGACCGTAGTCAAGATCTCGGCCGAGGATTCGGAAGTTGAAGTAAATGCCGATGCAGCCAAGAATATGACATATCTGTTCACCACCAAGACATGTCCGAACTGCAAGCTTGCCAAGGAGATGTTATCCGGAACAGATTACATACTGATCGATGCCGAGGAAAATGCGGAACTTGTCGAGAAATACGGCGTGATGCAGGCGCCGACACTGGTTGTGATAAACAATGGAGCGGCCAAGAAATACGTCAACGTTTCAAACATCAAAAAATACGTTGACAGCCGCAAGGGAGTGTTAGTTTAATATAGAGAGTCGTGGAGGCGGGCAAAAACCCGCCTCTACGACTGTAAGGAGGATTTAAATGATCGATAAGCTGATAGAGGGGATCAAAAAGAAAAACGCACCTATCGTAGTGGGACTCGATCCTATGCTCAAATACGTGCCGGAGTACATTATTACAGAAAAATTTAATAATTTCGGCAAGGGTATAAAAGGTGCATGTGAAGCTGTTTTGGAGTATAATAAAGGCATAGTCGATGCGGTGTGCGATCTTGTGCCCGCAGTCAAACCGCAGATAGCCATGTACGAGCAGTTCGGACCGGAAGGTGTTCTTACTTTCAAAAAAACGGTTGATTACTGCAAGGAAAAGGGACTTGTGGTCATCGGTGATGTAAAAAGAGGAGATATAGGTTCCACAAGCGAAGCCTATGCGATCGGACATCTTTCATCGGTGGAAATAGGGGGAGATTATTATGAAGGCTTTAACGAAGATTTTGCTACTGTCAATCCTTATCTCGGGTCTGACGGCATTAGGCCGTTTCTTGACGTCTGTCGTAAGGAACGAAAGGGGATATTTATCCTTGTAAAGACCTCCAATCCCAGTTCGGGTGAGTTTCAGGACAGACTCATAGACGGGATTCCTTTATACGAGCATGTTGCAAGAAAGGTCGACGAGTGGGGAAGCGATCTTTTAAATGCCGACGGCTCATACAGTTACGTAGGTGCCGTTGTCGGGGCAACTTATCCCGAAATGGGCGCAGCTTTAAGAAAAGTAATGCCCAAGGCTTACATACTGGTACCGGGTTACGGCGCTCAGGGCGGTAAAGGCTCCGATCTTAAGCCTTTCTTTAACGCCGACGGTCTCGGTGCCATCGTAAATTCCTCACGTGGGATCATAGCTGCATACAAGCAGGATAAATATGCTTCATTCGGCGAGCGCGGATATGCGGATGCCGCCAGACAGGCCGTTATCGATATGCAGCAGGATATAGCATCCGCACTGGGATAACATGAAAAGATCCAAAAAAACCAAAAAACCGAAATCGGGTTTTAAAACATTCTTAAAAGATCTCGTAAGACTCATTATGGTGCTCATAGCCGCATTTATCATGGCTATGAACGTTCAGACGTTTGTCAATGACGGCGGGCTTTATCCCGGCGGAGTAATGGGCCTTACGATCATCATCCAGCGTATCGCTTCAAGCTTCCTGCATATAGAGCTTCCGTTCACACCGATAAACCTTGTACTTAATGCCGTTCCGGTATTTATCGGTTTTAAGTTTATCGGTAAAAAATTCACCGTCTTTTCAATGATAATGGTAATCGCATACGGTATTTTCGTTGATATCCTTCCGGATTTCACCCTGACCGAGGATGCGCTCCTGATCGCGGTATTCGGCGGTGTCATCAATGCGGTTGCCATCGCGCTGTGTCTTAAATTCGATGCCACGAGCGGCGGCACCGACTTTATCTCTATCTTTTTGTCGCAAAAGAAGGGTATCGACGCATTTCCCATCATCCTTGCAGCCAATACGGTCATACTGATCGTGGCCGGAGCACTTTTCGGATGGGACAAGGCACTTTATTCGATGATCTTCCAGTTCGTAAGTACGATAACGCTTCACACACTTTACAGGACTTATCAGCAAAGAACACTTTTTGTGATAACCGATAAGCCCCAGGATATAAGTGCTCTCATATATGATATAAGCGGTCACGGCGCAACGTTTCTTGAAGGTGAGAGTTCATATGAACACGAAGACAAGAAGGTTGTTTATTCCGTTGTAAGTGCCGCGGATACCCGTAAACTCATCCCTGCCATCAGGCAGGCCGATCCCGGGGCATTTATAAACTGCATCAGGACCGAAGAGATCATGGGTAACTTTTATTACAAACCCCGCGACTAAGGTTAATATTCAGGGAAAAAATAATCCAGCTTATACATCATATGATCGTTCCTTTCGTTAAGGAACGTGATAAGGGCATCGCAGGAGGCTTGGTAGTCTGCCTCGGACATGCTCATATGCTTTATGAAGTACGGCACTTCACCGGCTCTTAACGCATCGGCCTGTTTGTAGATCGCAATACTGTTTTCGGGTTTAAATGTCGTCTGACTTAATTCTATAACATGTTTTCTGATATATTTTCTGATCTCATCACGTTTTGACAAAGCCGCAAAAAGCGGTGAATAGTAATCGTTTTCCGGGAGAATGATATTGTCAAATGCAGGATACGAGGCGCCGATCTCGCTTCCTATTCCCATACTCATATCCATATCGTGAGGCAAAAATCTCCATCTGCCGTCAAATACACCCTCACCGTATTCTTCGCCTTCCGCAGCATAGTAGCGGTAGACTTTTTCGTTGTTGACCGGCCAGTCGGCATTGGCGATATACATATTGAAGATAAAGTAATCTATGTAGTTGTATACATCCATGAATTCCGAAGCGGCGGCAAAATTCGCATCGTCCGTCATATCAAGACCGCACAGGTAATTATACATCGTATTAAAGTCGGCAGCTTCCTGACCGTCAGATGTCTTCTGTGCCTCGGTACCTTCTATCACCACAAATTCACCGGGTGCTTCATCACCGTATTTTTCCTTAAAATACTTGTCGCAA
>CACYCC010000193.1 GCA_902772805.1 uncultured Lachnospiraceae bacterium
GAATCTTCGGTAACCTCAAGCCATGACTCTGCGTCTTCGGCGTTCTTGGCTCTGTACTGTTCGGTCTGATTGACGCTTGTACGAAGTCTCAACGAACGAAGCGCGATAATGGGATCTTCCGAAGGACGTGATATTTTCTTTTCCGTTGCAAGCTGCGTGGAAAGGTTGTCCTGCAATACTTTGTTATTATTGATATTTGATAATGAATTGTTTTGAATGATCCTGTTGGTTATTCTCATATTTCATTCCTCATTAAACACCGGTCTGAAGTATCAGTCTGTCGTAAATCTCAGTAAATGTCTGAATCATCCTTGATGCAAGATTGTAACTGTTCTGATATCTTACAAGGCTTACCGCTTCCTCGTCGGAATCAACGCCCGAAACGGAAAGTCTCTGGTTATCTATTGTGCCTGACATCGTAGTGTAATAGGTCTGTCCCGAATTGGCTCTTGATGCGTTAAGTGCCACATCCGACAAAAGCGCCTGCAAAAATTCGCTTGCGGAACCGCCTCTGAATCCTATCCTTCCCGAATCCGATACGAGTTTGGATGCGTCGCTCTTTAATGCTATAAGCTGATCCACAACATCCGCCTTGGAATCGCCATCAGTAAGTCCTGTTCTGGTGGCGAGCTTCTGGGGATCTATAGCAATATCTCTGTTGATCGCAAAATTGGACGCCGTCAACAGATAATATGAATCATAGTAAGATTCTTCATCAGTAGTGTCGGTATCGTATGAATAGCACTCGTTTATTCCGTTTGTATAATAATCATCGAAATCGTACTGTCCGCCCAAAGGATCTTTTCCTGAAAAAAGAATGCTTCCGGGATTTCCGTAACTGTCTACGGATCCGTCCTGTAAAAGGATCTTGTTAAAGCACTTGGCGTAGAGTCTTACGAATTCGTTTAACTGTTCCTGATAATAAGGGATTCCCTGATAATCAACAGACTTTCCGACCTTGGCCTCGGTATTGAGTCTTGAGTTTGAAAGTGTACAATCTCCGTATCTGCTGTCTATAGTAAATGTATACTTGCACTCTCCCGTTGCGGGGTCCATATTGTAACTCCATGCCGAGTAATAATATGTCTCAACGCCTAAGCTTATCTTGCCGCCGGTGCTTGAAAGAGTACACTTATCAAGATCCTTTAAATAGTCATATGATACGGTTACTTCAACTTCACCTTTTTGAGTATCAACCTTTGATACGGTACCGTTGAAATACTCTGTGTTGTTGCCGTCTCTTAATTCGATAAGACCCTGAAGTTTTCCGCCGGTCATGGTGCTGTAGAGATTAAAAGTAGCTCCGTTGGACCACTTAAGATCGTAAAGTCCCACACAGTCGGACTGGTTGACTGTTTCAAAAACTTCTCTCTGAACACATTCGATCGTATTGTAATCGTTGGTGTCGACTAAGAGTTGACCGCCGGCTATCGTTACCATATATCTGTTGGCGCCGGTATCGTAGTTGTTTACGGTATCGATTATGGGAGTTTCCTTGACTTCAACAGAAACATATTTTGAAAGTTCATCGATCAGCAGAATTCTTTTGTCTCTTAACTCGTTGGCTCTTGCGCCGGAAAGTTCGATAACGTTGATCTGTTTGTTAAGAGATGCTATCTGTTCCGAAATTGAATTGATCTCGGATACGGTATCCTTGATCTCCATGTTGATATCTTTCTGAAGTTCGGAAAGCTGTGTGGATAATGTATTGAAGTAATCGCAAAGGCCCTGGGCGTAGTTGACAAACTGTGCCTTTACAGCGGTATCACCCGAGTTTTTCTGCAATTCTTCGAGGGCATTGTACATGAGGTTAAACGTAGTATTGAAACCGCTCGTGGTATCATCGTCCACAAAGTAGTTTTCCATACTCTTCATATAATATGCCTTGATGCTCTCTTCTCCGAGTTTCTCGGAATTGTCCCAGAACTTGGAATCATAGAAATCATCATGAAGTCTTTCTATGGCGATCGTATCGACACCGGCACCTGCACAACCGTAAGTTGTGAAGGTTCTTAATGCAAGGTTTGCTTCCTGAACTGCGGACTGTCTTGAATATCCTTCGGTCTCTACATTTGAAATATTGTTGGAAACCGTATTAAGGCCCGCATTCGCTGCCGTAAGACCCGTATATGAAATATTAAGTCCGAAAAATTGTGAAGGCATCCTGTTTCCTCTTAGTGCGTAACGCTTATGCAAGCGATACGATTATGTGCTCTAACATCTCGTCGATAACGTTTATATATCTTGATGATGCATTGTATGCGTTCTGGAACTTTATCATGCTGGTAAGTTCTTCGTCGGAAGAAACTCCCTGAACCTGTTCCCTTGAATACTGTATCGAATCAACCGTCTTAAGCTGTGATTCGGAAATGTTCTTGTATACGGAACCCGAGTTTGCAACCTGTGATACAAGGTTCGAGTAGTATGTATTGATACTGCACTTGGTCGTTACATTGGGATTAAGTACATATATGTTGGCGTCAAATCCTTCTATAAGCTTTGCCGCCGTATCAAAGTCAACCACTCCGTCGGGTTTTTTGAATCCCATCTTGCCGGCTTCACGGATAAGCGTGGGGTTGATCATAAGGTTCGGGATACTGTAAAGGGTTTCTGTCCTGAAATCATCATATGTGATCTCTTCGTTGTAATTCCACTGAACCTTGCCGTTCGCATCAAGTATCGGATTTCCCGATGCATCTGCCACGTAATACTTGCCGGTAGTCTCATCACGGAAGTATCCGTCCGATGCGACCTTTTTAAATATCTGAAGAGGATATCCGTCATCGTCACACATATATCCGCTCACCGGATCGGCTGCATCTTTGAGGATATCGTTAACCGTTGTGACTACGTTGTGTATCAGCTGATCGAACTCTGCCTGGATGTTCATACATACCGACTGAGCTATGGTGTGATCGTAATATGCGGTATCGGCATCATATCTTTCCATGTCGGCTAAGAATCTGCTCTTGGCTGTTTCGAGTCCGGCGGGATCACCGATATAGTCGCTTTCAAGAGGCGGTTCGGGTTTAACCGGGATATCGGTGTAGTTGGCGATCTTGTCGCCTCTTATATAAAGCATTGCACGAAGCTGTCCGACATCCGTGTTCTTTTCCGATGAGATGAGAGCCTTCATGTCAAACACTCTTGCGGAGGTGATATCCAGAAGCGTTCCGTCCTCAGCGGTATATACGTTGTCGCCGGCTTTCATGGTGTTATCGACTGCGACTGCGTTTATCTCCCAGTAAGGGATATGGAATCCTGTATCGGTATCCTGTACCGTGTTCATCTCATATACATAATCACCGGCCACGAAGTCAACGCCTTCAACCTGAACTCTTATCGATCCGTACAGATCCTCGCTGTAAGAAATGTTTACAAGATTTGCAAGATCGTCAAGAGCTTTGTTACGGATATCCCTTAAATCGTTGGCTGTCTCGATCCCGCCGACTTCAATGGCACGGATCTGATTGTTCATATCATAAATCGTATGGCCGAGTGAATTGATCTCTTTAACTTTATCTCTTATGTGAGCATTCAGTTCGTTCTGGTAATCAACAAGTCCTTCATAAACCTGTGTCGCATTTGTAAGGAAGGACTGTGCATTCTGCACCAGCATTCTCTGAATTGTTGTATCATCGGGAGTCTTGGCAAGTTCTTCGATGGTCGACCAGAAATTGGTCATAGCCTTGTTGAAACTTGCATCATCGTTCATCTCGTCAAGAAGATCCTCGACCTCCATCATGGCGTTGTAGGATTCGTCATAAAAAGCACTCCTGCCGCTCTCTCTGCGGTAGGACTGATCAAGGAAATAATCTCTTACCTGTCTTACTTTGGAATAGGTCACGCCGAGACCCACCTGCTGACTTGAGGTGGTAACGGTGGCGTTTTTGATGGTGTTATAGATTTTGTCGCCCAGAAGTGTCTGCTGACGCACGTACCCCTGGGTATCCATATTAGACAAGTTATGCGCAGTCGTATTGAGAGAATTCTGACTTGTCTGCAATCCTGAAGTTCCTACATAAATTGCTCCCATTAACGGCATAACTTTGATCCTCTTAACGTTTGTTTACGGTTACTGCTTGGCGTCAAATCCGCTGCTCGAACCGCCCAGAAGACTTCCCGTATTATAAGCGTCTTTACTGTAGTTGGCGGTTTCCGGTGCCTTCCGCATGGACTGTATCAGATTAAGATTGAAGTCCACCATTTCTCTGGCACTGTTTAAAAGTTCCTCATTCCGCTCGTTAAGAAGTTTCATTTCATGAAGGGTTGTATGCAGCCTGTCATGAACATTAGCCAGAGCTTCCTGCTCTTTCGGCGACTTATCGAGTAGTGAAATGAGGACCTTAAGCTTCAGACCCGTAACATCCGTGTTCAGGATCGTAGCGATCTCGTTCATTGTCTTAATACGTGTCTTTTCGAGGGAATTGATCTCCTCGACGATCAGCTGTTCATCATCCGTGATGCGCTGAAGTTCTTCAAGATCCGCTCTGACAATGACCGGTGTCTTTTGTGAGGATAACACGATGAGTTTTTGGTAACTTTTCTCCTCTTGATCCAATACATCAATGAGTGTTTCTACCAAACTTGCCATCGTGCTCTCCTTACATTAATTCTTCGTACTTTTTAAGTAATTTGTCTGCAAAACTTTCGTTGCTGACCTCATATGTTCCTGCGTTGATAGCTTTCTTGAGGGGCTCAACTTTGTCGTAACGGATGTCGGGCGCTGCCTTAACCGAAGCCTTGGCTACCTGCATATCCATTCCCGCAGAACTGATCTGAACCTGATCGACGGGACCCTTACGGGCAACGTTCTGTCCTCTCTGTATCCTTGAGGAATTATAGGCCTGCTGTACCTGGGTATATGCTTCTATACGCATAATCTCTCCTCCTTTTGGTCCTCCTTGACCTTTCATCTACATATTTTATCGGTCAAATTTACGATTACTTTAGGGTAAAAAGAAAAAAAGTGAAGAAATTCGCGCAGCACTACAATAACCATTTAAACATACTTGCGAGGATCTTAAGTGCAAATCCCAAAATGCCGCACACGATACCGAGTATGGCCGATACGCTTACTCCGACTATTCCGCATACCAAAGCGCCCGTTGCACGCTTTTTAAGGGACGGAGTCTTTTTGCGTTCTGTCGCTCCGATCACTATTGCCGCAACACCGAGTAAAATTCCGATCCAGGGTGCTCCCGCAAAGAAAACGCCGCAAACGATCGCCAAAACTCCGAGGGCGAGGCCTACGGATGCGGCATTTGATGTTTCCCCTTCTTTGTCGGTATCAACCGGAGTGTATTCAAGGTCGTCATCTTCGACCTTGATGTCCATTTCTGCCTTGAAACGCCTGGGCTCCTCCACCACGGTATCCTCGGGACGGATCTTTTCAACGACATTGGATTTTTTATTGTTCCATTCTTCTGTAGTCATAAGTTTTCTCCTTAAACGGATTTTTGCCTATACAGAGTAATTATAATCCAAACCGCGCTGTCTAATCAACCATATACGTGTAGTTAAAAGCATTACTCCGTTTGGCTTACCAAAATAAAAAAGCGGATGCCGTTGGCATCCGCTTAAGTAGCATAGCTATATGGAATTATTTCCACTCGTTGTACTGCTTGGTGAACTCAGCAAGAACGTCCTGGTAACCTGCTTCATCAAGTGCAGCCTGGTAAGCCTGGATAGTAGCCTCAACATCGGCTGAAGCATATCCGCCGTTCTCAAGACCGAATCCGTACTGCTCGAATACTTTCTGACATGCAGTGTACTGAGCATCTACAGGAGCCTTATCAAAGTGGAATCCGTTTGCGCAAGAGATATCAGCTCCGTTGTTGAAGTCGATATACATCTGAGCGGTGTAAGGGCTTTCAGCGGGTGCGGTAACAACCGTAGCACTTGCTGACTCCCACATGGAGTGGTTGTACTTCTCGGAACCGGGAATTACAAGACCGTTTGCATCACGTGTGTAGTCTTCACCTTCGATACCATAGCAGTAAAGATCTGCAAGCTTGGAATCGGTGTAAAGAAGTCCAAGGAAGTCAAGAGCTGCCTGAGCCTTCTCGGGTGTTGTGGTAGCTGCGATACAGTAGCATGAACCAAGCATTGAATCGGTGTGGAGATATCTCTTGGTAGCTGTCTGAAGGGTAACGTCCTGTTTGTAACGGCTGTCAGCTTCGTCATTGTTGGGAACGTCTGTCCACCATGAGATTGCCCAATCCTGAGTCTGGGTTGTAGAATCTGTGGTTGTCTTGGTTACTTCATCTTCTGAGATGTAGCCTTCTTCTGCCCATTTGCACATAAGAGTACAGAACTCTTTGTATTCGGGAGTAAGAATAGTATCAACTACTTCGTTGGTCTTTCTGTCAACTGCTACGAAGTTAGATGTAGCATCGCCTGTGAAGAAATCAAAGCTGTCGATGTACCATCTGTAGAACATTGCTGTTCTCTGGGTAAGGAAGGGATACTTAAGTCCTTCGGACTTAGCATCTGCAAGCATGGGCTCAAGGTCCTGTAATTTGCTAACCTTGGAAACATCCCAACCATACTTGTCAACGAGTTCCTGACGGAACATGAAGTCATAACCTTCTACGTTGTCCTTGTAAACAGGGATGAAGTAGTTCTTTCCGCCGTACTTGGAAGCTTCCCACTGCTTAGCATCCATTGATTCGTAAACTTTTGAACCGGGAAGAAGATCGGTGATATCATATACCGCATTTGCAGCATAAAGATCCTTTGTACCGATTACGCTTTCCCATGAAGCGGTCCAGAGAAGGTCGATCTCTTTGTTTGCAAGTGCAAGGTTAACCTTGTCTTCGTATTCACTTGCGATATCGTTTAACTTGATCTGAACATTGATCTTGTCAGCGATGTATTCGTTGATCGCATCTTCTACCTTTTTGATCTGTGCTTCGTCGGGTGTTTCAAGGTTGAAACATCTTCTGTGAACATTGATCGTTACTTTGTCTCCGCTTGCATTGCTGCCGCCGTTGTTTGCTGCAGGCTTGTCACCGCCGCAGGCAAGAAGGGAAACGCTCATTGCAGCTGCTAAAACAACAGCAACAACTTTGTTGAGTTTTTTCATAATAAAAACCTCCCTAAAGATTTTGTATATCCTAAGGCACGCACCATGCAATGCCCTGAATATCGTATTGAATGAATTGATATCAGCCTTTTACCGATCCGACCGTCAGACCCTTTATAAAGTACTTCTGGAAGAAAGGATATGCGATCATGATAGGTCCGATAACGACCAAAACCGTAGCCATCGTAGCCGAATACTGAGGTATCGTTCCTCCGAGTGCCGCTCTTGCGGACGCGGGAACGTTTGAGTTGCTGAGCAGGAATGCGATACTCTTCTGAATCTTTACAAGTAAGAGCTGTAAGGGCTTTTTACTGTTTGAATCGATATAAAGGAGAGCATTCTGCCAATCGTTCCAGTATGCCGTAGCCATCATAAATCCGACCGCTGCCAGTGAGGGTTTGAGAAGCGGAAGCGTGATCTGGAAGAATGTTCTGTATTCTCCCGCGCCGTCTATCTTGGCTGCTTCCATAAGCTCATCGGGTATACTGTTTACGATATAAGTTCTTAAGATTATTACGTTCATGGTGCTGACACACAAAGGGAATATCAGCAGCAGAAGCGAATCCTTTAAGTGATAATAGTTTGTGAAAACTATATATCCCGACAACTGTCCGCCGTTAAAGAGCATCGGGATGAGCAGAAATACCGATAAAAACTTCGACATCCTGAAATCTTTACGGCTGATGGAATAAGCGAACATACTCATTATGAGAAGTCCCAAAGCCGTACCGACGAGCGTTACGAAGATCGTAACACCGTATGAGGTTCCGAGCTGTTTACCGTATCTTAAAACGGCATGCATACCGTTTAATGACCATTTTCCGGGGAAGAACTTAAATCCGTTCTGTACTATATACGTCTCATCCGTAAAAGCAGCCACGATCGTAAGATATATGGGTGCCGCCATCAGGATCGTAACGATCAGAAGGATAAGCAACAGTATGTATTGTCCGAAAGTCTTTTTTTCGTGTCTTGAAGGAGCTATGTCCGCGTTCTTGTTAATCTTAGCCATAATTCCCTCCTAAAACAGCGCATTCTCGGGCTGGATCTTGCGTACCATCCAGTTCGCGAAAAGCATCATCAACAGTCCCACAATTGACTGGAAGAACGACGTCGCAGCCGTAAATCCGAAGTTTGAACTCGAGAATATCGCATGCAGTACATATGAATCGATAACCTGTGTAGTAGGATACAGTATTCCGCTGTCCCTGGTGATCTGATAGAAAAGACCGGTATCGGATCTCATCACATTACCTACCGAAAGAAGCAGCATAACCGTGATCATGGGAACCATGCTCGGAAGCGTGATGTGAAGTATTCTCTTCCATCTTCCCGCACCGTCGATCTCGGCGGCTTCGTAAAGTTCGGAATCGATACCCGCAAGAACCGACATATAAAGAACCGAGCCGTAACCGGTATCTTTCCATATCTTAACGATCGTTAAGATGTAGGGCCAGAGACTTGCGTTGGTGTAAAATCTTGTGGTCATTCCGAATGTATTGTTAAGTATTCCGGTGTCTGTGCTTAAGAATGCATATACAATAAACTGAACCGCAGCATATGATACGAAGACCGGTATGATCATTATGGTCTGCATTATCTTGCCGGCTCTTTTAAAGAACAGCTGATCGATGGCGATCGCCAGAACAACGTTCAGGAAAGTTCCTATAGATGTGAACACTATGTAATACAGTATCGTATTACGTGTCATGGTGATGAAAGTGCTCTTGGATGCGATAAGGAATTTGAAATTATCAAGTCCGCACCAGGGGCTTGCCCATATTCCCTTGGAATAATCGAAAGTCTTAAATGCAAGAACAAGACCGCCCATGGGTACATACATTATAAAAAAGAGTACCAGAAAAACAGGAAGTGCAAGTATTACATGTGCTCTGTGTTTCCATGTGTTTTGCCAAAAAGATTTCATTGCGTCACCCGTAGTTATAGTCTATGATTTCTTACTTAATCGTTTTCGCTACTTTAGGGTAACTTATTTTTTGACATTTCGCAATACTTTTTTTACTTTTTCATGTTAATGAATAACATTTTTGTACATAATCCATATTTTTTCATGTGATTTTTTGTGACATTTTACTTTTTAAAAGCGAATCGAAAAATAAATATGCAAAAAATCCAGTAAAATAGCATACTTAATCGTTTTACTAACGTTTCCTGTTCCGTCTGAAAAGAAAATGAGCGATATCAAAGAGGCGTTGTCTAAAAGGCCTTAACATCAGCCAGACAGCGCTGTAGAGAATATAGAAAGGGGAGCGTACCGAGTGCTTTTTACCCTTCTTGATATAGTGCGTCATGACACCGTAAACGCGATCGGGTGAGAGCGGCCCTTCCAGAGCGGTTTGTCTGTCACCGACAAAATATAAACCTTCCTCCCGTACCCGTGCGATCCTGTGGATCACCAATATACCGTCGTTGTTTCTGTATACCGCGACATCGAGCTTTTTGAGTTCCCCGGAAGCGGGCTTTACTATCGCATAATCGGATGCATCGGAAAAGAGCGGAAACATACTGTTGCCGCTTGGATGAAACTGAACGGTCTGTCCTTCTTTTAATAATCCGGCTACATCCATAGTGTCCAAATTGTCCTTTTTAAGTATTTCGTTTTGTCTTATAATATGCTTATGAAACGAAACGAACTTTTTGTACATGCAAACATATCGGGCGAGCATTTTCTCATTCCCACCGGTCAGGCAAATGCCGACCTTAGAAAAGCCGTATCCGTAAACGATACGGGTATATTTATATGGGAAACGCTCAGAGATGAGATGTCCGAAGAACATCTTATGCGCCTTGTACTTGAAAAATATGCACCCGACAGAAACGATGCCGCCGAAGTTACCGGAGACGTCTATTCATTTCTGGCTCACCTCAAAGCTCTCGGGCTGATAATCGATGATGACGAGCCTGTCGGAAGAGATCTTCCCATAAATACGGACTTAATGATCGCAGGTATCGGTATACGTATAAAAAGTGAGGAAGATATCCTTTATCCCGCTTTTATCCCCTATAAGCACGAGGGCCTTTCAGCCTGCGATATCACGATACGCTTCCGTATAGGCCTTCCCGCATATACCGAAAACGGAACGGTGTTGTTAAGGAATTCAGAAGTCACCATCATAGATACGAGTAAGACCTACATACTTATGTATCCCGAAATGGAACGGGTTAAAGAGATACATATCGATAAATCCTTTAAAGAAGCCAATATATTTGCCGTTCCGCCTTATGACGATAAATTAAAAAAAGAAATATACCTCGCGATCAGAACACCGTTTTTACTGATGTCTCTTAAAAAAGGCGCCGTAATGCTGCACAGTTCCTCGGTGCTTTATGACGGGGAGCTTGTTCTTTTTTCCGCACAGTCCGGAGTCGGCAAGTCAACACATGCGGCTCTCTGGGAAAGCGTATACGGCACGCCGGTTATCAACGGAGACCTTAATCTCTTAAAACCCGAAGGCAACCAAATAATGTCATACGGTACGCCATGGTGCGGTACATCCGGAATATCCGACAACAAAACATATCCCGTACGGGCGATACTGTTTCTAAAAAGACTCGATCACAACGAATTTAAGGCTGTTTCGGGAGCTGAGTGCATATTAAAACTCCTGTCAAGATGTATCACGCCAATGTGGACCGAGTCGCTTTCAAGAGACGTTCTCGATATTTGCACCCAAACGGAAAAATCCGTAAAGTGCGGCATTCTGGGATGCACTCCCACTCCCGAAGCCGCGGTATGCGCCATGGATGCGGTTTATCGGCGCGATGAATAGATAGAAAACAGTTTTCCGGCAAGACGCGGCGATATCTTTGTCAAAAGAACGGCCGGTCTGTATGCCCTTACGTCAAAAGCAGCTGATCCGGCTGCTTTTTTGATCTCTTCGACAATGCCTGTGGCCTCTTTGCGATATTTCAAAAAGCCGGCGCCGGATATCTTACCAAGAAGATAAAAAGAAAAATCCAGTATACAGTCGTTTGCATATCCCGAAAGTTCGGGAAATTCCCCGCATATCATTTTGGCAACTTCGATCTTTTGATCGAGGCCTTCAATGTCGGCGGCGGAAAAAGACTTGCCCGTTATCGAGTCTTCCCTGATGTGATAATAATAAAGCGGTGTATCCACCGGTTTAAACTTTTTTACGTTTTTAAGAATATAGGGCATAACGGCAAGATCTTCATAACTCTTTCCTTCCGGGAAACTGATGCCGTCAAACAGTTCTCTTCTGTATAATTTCCCCCAGATGTGATTCATGCGTTTTCCCGTTCTTAGGAAAAACATCTCCGCATCGGATACATTATCAATGACTTCATCGGGAATATGGGTATAGTGTTTGGTCCCGCGCTTTTCGTTTATCCTTACGGTTCCTCCCATCACCATATCGGCTCCGGATGACATTGCTTCCGAAATAAGGACCGAGAGATATCTTTTGGAAATCTCATCGTCACAGTCAACACTTGTGATCCATTCTCCGCGCACATATTTAAGCGCTTCGTTTCTGACCGCCGAAAGTCCGGGTCTTTCACACTTTTCGATCCTGATGCGAGAATCCCTGTCTGCATAAGACTGCGCGATCGACAGACTGTTGTCGGTCGAAAGATTGTCGATCACGATCAATTCAAAATTGCGAAAAACCTGCCCCGTAATACTGTCAAGACATCTGGCAAGATATTTTTCTCCGTTATGACACGGAACATATATACTTATCAGCGGAGTGCCCGATCTATCCATAAAACTCTCCTTAAATACCGATCTTTTTTAATTCCCGGTCCGAAATCTCATATATCGAAGTGCAGGTCTCCATAACCTCACGCCTGTGTGTTGTAACGATACAGGTTCTCGGGTGTTCGCAGTGCATGATATTGTCGAGCACTTTCTTTTGCGTAGCGGTATCAAGTGCCGATGTGGCTTCGTCAAGCAACAGGATCGGAGATTTTTTGATAAGGGCTCTTGCGATCGATAATCTCTGGCACTGTCCTTCCGAAAGGCCGCCTCCGCGTTCTTTTAGCACCGTTTCGATACCGTCCGGAAGTTTGGATACAAAATCCCACGCACATGCCATTTTAAGGGCTTCGATTATCTCATCGTCGGTTGCGTCTTCTTTGACATTTCTCATGTTTTCGGCAATCGTAGCCGCAAAGAGCGTATTTCCCTGAGGAACATACGAAAACAGCTGTCTGGTTGACGCGGTGATGTCCATGGACTCACCGCTTGAAGGCGCCACGACGCGGGCGTCACCGGAAGAGGAATTGATTATGGCAAGCAACAGTCTTAACATTGTTGTCTTGCCCTCTCCCGATGGACCTATAAGGCCTATCGTTTCACGGGGCATGGCTCTGAATGTCGCGTTTTTGAACACTTCTGTACCGGACCTGTATGTAAAATCCGCACCCGAAATCTCAAGGCCGATACCTGTATCGCGGTTTCTGTCCAGAAACGCTGTTGCTTCGTCGTAATGTGAATAATCTTCTCTCTTAAGATCGAGTATTTCCATTATCCTTCCGGCGCTGTTGGCGATACCGATGGCGGTGGGCACCATGCCTATAAGGCTTTGCGCGCTGCCCGTAAGGGAATTGGATAATGCCAAAAACATTGTCATGGAACCGTATGTGATGACACCGCTCCAGACTCTGTAAACGCCCCAGCCGTATGTCGAGTAAGTCACAAGCTGTGATACGAGTGTTAATATAAGTGAATTGATCACAATAGTCCTCTGATATTTTACACGTGCCGTCAGCGTTTCTTTTTGAAGGCTTCGCAGTTTCCGGGAATAAAGTTTTATCATGTCAAGCGCTTTGACATTCTGTATATCCGAAAACGATTCCTGGGTAAAAGAAGACATTTTTGTATTGATCTCAAGCATATTGAGATTGGAATTTTTGAGTCTTTTAAGATTTGTACGGGAAACAAAAAAGCTTAACGGAACACCGACAAGCGCGAATATCAGAAAAGTATAATCCTGCTTTATTACTGCAAATGCAGCGATCCCGAATCTGAAGAGCGACACCGCAAAACTCGGTATGGTATTAAGTATCCCGCTCGCAACACTTGATGAATCTCCCATCCATCTTGCAATGATATTTCCCGAGTGATACTGAGACAGTGACTCCCAGTCGGTCTGCATGATCTTATCGTATATGTCCGCACGGATCTCATTTTCAACCTTAAGGCTGATGATCCCGCTGAAATACAGGGAAATGTTGTTGATAGCGATAGTCAGGAGCTGTATGCCTATCATCGTTGCAAATTTTACAAGCAGTTCGCCCGTCTTATGGCCCGTAATGATATCGACAAGATCTCTTGATACAAGACTTGAAAAAAGAAAAGTAACGGCTCCCGACATCCCTATGAGCGTATACAGGATGACCAGCCCTATGTGTCTCTTTGCATACGAATATATCCACTTATATCTTGTGATAACGGTGGACAGTGCATCGCGGATCGATTTTTTGCCATTTGCCTTACTCATACCGAACATTATACTACATATGCCCTGAAACAGACAAGAAACGACCATATCCGCAAACTGCTCTGTAACCTGTTAGCGCCAAGCAAAAAGCGCTCCCCCCTTAGGGAAGCGCTGTAATGATCGTGCTGACTTATGCTACCTGAACATCAACGATAAAATCGCCGCTCGCATCACCGATATGGGTGTTGGTCTCATAGTAAGAACCTTTATGTTCGGAAGTATCGTGATCGTCACCGGTAGCTGAAAATTCAACATTGTTAAAGTTGAACTGGAATTTCTCATTGGGATTGAAGGTGGCAGTCCTGATAAAAACAATGCTGTTTCCGGTCACTGTCATGGTAGTTTCCGCAGGAAGACCCGATCCGCCGACTCTTATAATGTCGCCCCGGCCGACAAATGTAACCGTTACTTTGATATATGATCCGCCGGTAGTGTTATCGATCTGAACCCAGGCCGAAAGATCGGAGTGAGAACCCGAATTATGATTGTCCCAGGTTACCCACGCGTGGGCTCTGGGTACGATCCCGCTGTCAAGGGCATAGACTCCCTCGAACATCTCATTGTTCTCGATTATTAAGGGCTTAACAAAATCTCTCATGATTTTCTCCTCTTTAAGGGTTACCGATAAGTATATATATTATATTAAAGTATTCACCAAATATCAAGGCATCCGCCCCGGTTTGATAAAATAATAACGAAAAATTAACATTCTTACATATATAAAGACACCTTGGTCATCTCCAAAGGTTCATTTTTTTTGAAATTTTTCCGCGGGCACCGGCACTTTTTATAATTTCGGATGTCTTAACAAATCTTACGGTCCGATTGTTTTTGATAAATTTTGCAACAGACATTATCCAGAGTACCGGTCTTATCACAAAAATCCCGTATGCTCCCGGATAATTTTCGGATGAAGCTTTGTCAACCTGTTTTATCATACCGACAATACCGGATGACTCATTGCCGACAAGACGGGCCTTTGATGTCTCACCGAATTTTCCCGCAGCAAGACAGTCCTTCATAAATAACGATACCGTATCGTCATCTTTGGAATTCTTTTCCCTTCCGAGTATCAGACTAACCTTGTCCCCGTCAAATCCCATATAGAGATATGCCGCTTTTACAATCATCCTTAAAAAGCCCGACAGTCCGACAGCATCGATGTAATACAGAAATTCTTCCGATTCTTCCTCACTTAAAGCATTTATGACAAGGAGAATATCGCATATTATCTTCATGCCCATGCCTTTATTAAGATAATGCTCAAGTCCGTGAGCCAGAACATGAAGTGCAAATACCGGCTTATCAAAAATGCCGACTTCCGTCTTTCCTATATCAAACCCTGTCGCAGGCGCCTGATGAAACAGTTCCTCCAGCATCCTGCCTTTCATGTTGTTAAAAGGTCTTACCGCCAGGGTATGTACCTCTATCAGGACGCCCTCGGGAGAAGCAAACGATATATGATGCGGCTGAGCCTTGTCTTCCAGATATTTATACCCTTTCTCCGTAAGAACCCTCTTAACTCTTCCGGTCAGGTTTCTCTCCCTTATCAAAAGATCGACATCGGATGATGTACGATACCCCTGAACCGGATAGTACGACGAAAGTGCGACACCTTTCAGCAAAACGGTTTCAACGGCATCGGCTTCGAGAAGAGAGATAACTTCTGCGGTCACGCGACACATAAGTTCATAACGTTTCCCCGCAAGATCCGCGGATTTTGTAATATATTCTTCAAATCCGCCCGCTACTCCCCTGTATGCTTCGCAAAAGAAAAAGGGTAAAACACCGCTTTTTACGGCCAGGGACATGATCAGACGCTTTTCGTCCGTATCGGCAACAAAAGGGCCGTTAAACACAGCCCTTCCCAAAAGACCAAGATATCGTCTTTCTTCATCATTAAGTTTTTCCGTCTTTTCGTTTTCTTTTTCCATATTAACTATTTAACGATAACGTTGCCCAGCAATATTGCATTGCTGACATTTTTCTGCCCCTTATTGGCAAAATGGATCGCCTGGCCGGTCGAAGCCTTAAAAAATCTCAGATACACGGCTCCCGTCACATACGGAGTCATGCATACAAATGTGTGCTTGCCGCCTGCAGGAACCTGTTTAATGTCGAACCATTCACTTACATCGAACTGGATGCGGTTTCCGTATTCGTCAAAAGCATCCATCACACAGCCGGATTCCAGGAAAGGACGTGCGAAACCTACATTTTCTACGGTGACATCCCATCTTAACTGTTCTCTGTCGCTGTTGACCGCGCGGCAGCACACGTCTCTTAACACCAGTCGATATCCGAGATGAACAGACATATATTCATAACCCGTCATGCCTCTGTAGACGCCGAGTCCTTTGTATTTCATCTTTTTGAGTTTCTCAATGAACGTTACGTCATGAACTCTGTTAAGATACGTTAAATGAAGCTTGGAAAAATACTTAGCCATTCCGGATACCGAGGAACGGGCATCGGAGATCGAATCTTTTTCGTCACTCCATAAAGCTTCTCCGCCGTAAGGAACACGGTCGCAAAGAGCCGACACATATTCTATCTCTTCCTGAGGGATCCAGGACTGTTCACGGCGTACTTCTTTTGCGGGTTTTTCGCCGAAGGTACCGAGGTGTGTGGGAGAAGCGAGTATCGCATCATCGTATATACCCACCTTGCTTTGAACGGTATCCTGTCCTTCGGGGAACATGATACGAACGTAAGCGGGACGTCTTACCGCAAGATAGGCAGTATCATTGATCTTTTCCACAAGTCCCGCCGACAGTCTCTGAAGTCTTGCGGGAGAAAGAAACTTCGAGGAGTGCATTTCTCCCCAGTTTCCGATCAGCAGTCCCTGATATACAAATATCCTGTCCTTGTAGTTTTCCATGACCTCAACGAGCTGATCGATATGTGAAATGATCTGCTGCTCATCATCGGGTTCTGTTTTTAAACAGTCTCCTATCGTGTCGTAAACCACACGGACTATCATATCAAGTCGGTAATTTCTGAAAAAAGTAAATATCTTATTAAGCCCGTCGATGGCAACATCGTCCAAAGGTCTTTCTTTGTATGCACCGATATCGATCAGTACAAACGCCAGACTGTCCGTATTGTTAAGTGCATACTCCCTGTCGGTCATATCAACAGGTTCACCGAGTTTAAAAGTGTGTATCTGATACCAGCCGCGGTCGGGATTACTGAAATCCTCCGAAGACTCAATAAATCTCGCCGGACTGAATAAGATCTTCCTGCATTTTTTGGATCCGTTCTTGCTCATTGGTTACTTCCTTGTCCATTTTATACATTCTTACGCGTGCCCATACCGCCAGCATGGAAAATACCATTCTGATCATATATATACACGGCTTTATTATGCCGGAGTGCATGCTTGTTCCTTCCGTACGGGCATACATAACGGCAGGTATTTCCTTAACCTTGAAACCGAGCATCAACAGCTGCATCAGCATATTTGCATCGGGATACTTGTCATCAAAATGCGAAAAACTGGAATAATACCAGAAAGTCCTCATCGAAAGTCCCTGAAGACCCGATGTGGGATCCATGATCTTTTGCTTGCCGCCCCACTTGATGAGATTCCTGAACAATACAAAAGCGATCTTCTTGGCAAGAGGAACCGGAAACGATATCGCACCTTTTACAAAACGCGAACCGATCACTATATCCGGATATTTGCCGTCTGTATCGGGCGTTTTAAGCGCCTCATAAATCCGAAGGACGTTTGACGGATCATGCTGTCCGTCGGCATCCATCTGGATGACATATTTATATCCTCTTCTGCGGGCATATTTGTATCCCACCTGAAGACCGGAACCGTATCCTAAGTTAAAGACATGCGTTACACAGTTAAGCCCGTGCTTTTTGACGATATACTGGGTACCGTCCTTGGAAGCATCGTTCATAACCAGTACGTCACAGATCGAAAAGATCTCCGGCTCCATAAGGCTTAAAAGAACAGGTTCGATCGTTTTGGCCTCATTATAAGCAGGTATTATGATAAGTACTTCTTTTCTCGTTTTATTATCTGCCACTTTTATTACCTCACGCCTTGCCGGTCAGTCTTTCGATACCGTCGGGATTTTGTATTACTTCCATCACTGCCTCACGCGCTTTCTCACCCATTACGCGCGCTTTTTCGAGATCGGAAAGCATTGTGACTATCTTGTTGCTTAGATCGATCGGATCGATCTCACATATCAGTCCGTTAACTCCGTCATCGATGAGTTCCCTGTTTCCGCCGCAATCCGTTACGATCACCGGACATTTAAGTATCATGGCTTCACGGATCGCAAGGCTCTTGCCCTCAAACCTTGATGCGTGTACATAAAGATCGCATTGTCTTAAATACGGGAACGGATTTTGTTTGTTGCCAAGCAGCAGGAATTTATCCCCAAGTCCCTTTTCGGCGATCCTTCCTTCAAGCATCTGCCTTTGATCACCCTCTCCGAGAACATACCATTTGGCATTGATCCCCTTTTTGACGACCTCTTCCATGGCGTCAACCGATATCTCGAATGATTTTTGAGCATTCAGGCGCCCCATGCTGAGTATCCTTAAGCCGTCGAAATCATCATCAAATCCGCCCGCTTCAAGCGATTTTTGTTCTATCATATCGGAATCGATAAGGTTTTCAAAAATCTCTGTTCTGTCCGCCACCTCAGGATATGTCTTAATAAGCGATTCCTTGACCGTATCCGAAACCGCATATATATTGTCAAATGCCGTATAGCAGTCACGGTCGAGTTTACGCGTATAACCCGCAAGCGAATAATCGATGTGTACAAAAGCCTTTTTAACGTCGGCTTTTACATAGTCCTTAACATAGTATGTCGATCCGCCCTCAATGTAAGCGATCGCCATATCAAACCGTTCGTCAAATCTGGGTGCGCTGTCTGCGATAAGGCGCCAAAACAGTTTGTCGACTTTTACCGAACCCGCTTTACGCATATCTCGATAATTTGACCACAAATACCCCAAAAGTTTAAATCCGGTCAGCTTCTTAAAAAATGATGCTATAACTTTCTTTTTAAGCCTGCGTTGACCTTCTGCCGTATGAATGGGTGTTTCGTCAAAGCCTTTGTTTAACAGTCTGACTCCCTTAGGAAGTCTTTCCAGCAGTTCACCCTGATTAAAAAGTACAAAAAGCGACACATCAAATTGAGATTTGTCAATCCGGCGTAATAATTCAAACAGTGCCACTTCAGCGCCGCCCGTACCGAGTGTGTTGATAACAAAAAGAAGTTTTTTCATAGTTTAAAGGTCCCTTATATCAACATCGGATAATTTCGCAACTCTTTTTAAAAGACGCTGGTTCTCTTCGTTAAGAAGCGAAACCTGTATCGCGAGTTCCTGGTTGCACCTTGACAACTTGGAAATTTCGGCACTTATAAAGAAACCCGCATATAACACCCCGAAAAAGATGACGGCTATCATCACAAGGGCACCGAAGCTTATATAATCGCTCCATTGATCGGGATGTATCAGTATTGCGGCGATTATAATGGCTGCGGATACGATTCCCCATGCCATGCAAAATGTCTCATTCATTTTTCTGCGGGCAAGGCTCATTATCGTAAACATGAGCATTGCGACACCCGTAACGGCCAAAACCACTCTTATAATGTTTCCGGAATAATAAAAAGCTTCAAGCATATTTTACTTCCTTTCGTATACAAGATTTGAAGGCATGCGTCCATGCCCCTTCTTGAGCATGTTTCCGCGACAGAATGTATGTATATCGATCGTTTTTTCCATACGTCTGATCCTGAAATACGCTACCGTAAATCCGGTGAAAGATCCCACGAACAATCCCATTCCGAACCAGATTGTGGGAAGTTTGCTGGCTGCTATACTTGCAAGCATCGTAACCACAAAGAAAGTAAGGGAAGTCCAGACCGCACCGTTTAAGTCATTGAAGTAATACATGAATATGATTATCGAATACATGATAAACATTATGAAATATGCAGCCGCAAGACACGGATATATTCTTATTACGTTTCCGCCGAATCCGAGTCTTGGAAGCAATATCATCGCGATCAGGAAAAGCGGGGTCGTAACAATGAACTGAACACGGGCAAGCGTCATCAGTTCTTCGGTTATCTGGCTGAACATTCTCTTTTTGGCGGAATTTATATCAAGTCCGCGTCCGCCGATAACAGCCTCCGAATATGTCTTATATCTTGAGTGGAAATACATCTCAACTCTGGATATGAAGATAACGCTGGCCGTAATATTGGTAAACATCGCAAGGCAGGTGGCCATATCGTAGGGCTGATGACAGACAAATGTCTTTACTACGACCATATGTCCCGGAGTCGTCCAGAAAACGAAGTTATGGATGAACAGTCCGAAAATATAGAAGAAGTTGGCCATAACAAGCTGCCAGTATCTTACGAAATACTTAAGTACCGCAAGGTAATTACCGGAGTTTTCTTTGAAATATCTTCTGAAAAGCGAAAACTCAAGCACTGCAGTGATAAAAATACCCACATCAAGCGACACCAGCATCGCTATGTCGGATCTTACTCCGAACACATAGTGAAGTATCAGTGACAGTACCAGAGTTATCATCATTCCGAGCGTGTAGAAAAGTGATATTTTCTTATAATCCTTACATATCGAAAGATAAAGCATCGTGTAGAATGTGTACATCAGGCTCATGAATCCGAAAAATCCGGCAAATACATACCAGATGTTCACGCCTCCCACCAGATACTCATGCATACAGAAAGGAATAGCCACTATGAACGAAAAGATCGTATTGAGCAAAAGTCCCGTATAATAACAGGGAGTGATGTCCGCATATCTTTCGTCATAGATAAGGTCGGACATATATCTTGAAATGACCGCATTAAACGGTGACGCCGTAAGCAGTGAAAATATAAAGATATACAGTACCGTACACGCAAACAGTTCTCGCGATGCATAATCAAGTTCCGCAAATCCCAGCAACAGCTCCATGAGCATAATGACCGCGATAACGATAAGCATCGGCGCTATGGTTACGACAACGGAGTAACCGCATCCCAACACTCTTGATACGATCGAATCTTTATTAAAAAATCTTGATAATTTGATTCCTATTCCTGCCATCTTTTACTCTTTCCCCTCATCAATAGAAATCGTTGTAAATTTCCCTGTAACAGTCACGCATCTGATCGATACGGTATTTTTTGTGTACCCGGTTATATCCGGCTTCACCCATCTTCATACGCATTTCATCGTTTGATGCCATATCGATCATGGCATTGGCGATCTCCTGTGTATTCATGATATGCGTAAGTATTCCGGCGGGACCGAAATCATCGTCTTCGGAACCGTAAATGAGTTCGCGACAGTTACCGACATCCGTGGCTATGACCGGCTTTCTGGCTGCGAAGCCTTCAAGTATCGTGAGGGGCTGACCTTCACTTATACTGGTAAGTATCGTACAATCCATACGTCCGAGATATTCCGATACATCGATACGACCCGTAAATTTAATATCTTTTACTCCGAGTGCGTCAACAAGTTCAAAACACTCATCCGCATATTCCTTGTCTTCGTTGAAAGGTCCCATTATCCACAACCTTAAGTTGTTTACCTTTGATTTGGCAAAAGAAAATGCCTGTATCATGGTCTTGACATCCTTTATGGGAGCCACACGAAGTATTGCGCCTATATTGAAATATCCCTCGTCTTCCTCGGTCTTTCCGGGAATCGTTTCATATTTTTCAACATCTATACCGTTGGGGATTATTACCGTCTTATCTTCGGGACATCCGAGTTCTAACTGAAGTTCCCTTGCATGTCCGTACAGGCTTGTTACCAGGTCGGCCTTTTCGTAAGCCACAAGCGACATCTTCTTGAACTGGTCTATCCAGATGCCTTTATATATACCTTTAACCCACGGAGCTTTTATGATCTCTTCTTCTCTTTCACGTGTATATATACCGTGCTCCGATAAAAGAAGGTGGCCTCCGTACAGTTTATTACCCATTGCGCCGAGCACTCCCGCATAACCGGTCGCCACGCAGTGATAAACATCCGCCCTGGGAATAGGTGTCTTAAGCATAAGAAACAGCGGAAGATATATGGACCGCATAGTCCACAGAAAGTCTGAAAACGGTATCTGAGGGAAATTGAGGTTATAGTATTCCGTAACTATCTTTAAAAAGTCCGCACCCATTAAAAGGTCATCGATCGAAAAGTTGGCATTTTTGAACATTTCAAAGATAGCATCCCATTCCACTCTTCTGTTCATAAGAAGACTTCTGAGTGCTCTGTAGTCACTTCTCTTCAGTTTTGTACGACGGCCTTCCTTTTTACCTTCGCTCCAGTCAAGGTCATCGAGATAGGCTTCATATACCGCGCAAACATTCTGAGGAAGCTTATACTCAAATTTACCGCTCATTTCACGATCGGTCGTAATTGCCAGTATTATGAATTCATGTTCCGGGAAAGCCTGTATCATACTGTGGATCCAGCCTGACACACCGCCTACGACATACGGATAGCACCCCTCGGCTACAATACATATCTTCATTCCAAATCCTCTACCCTATAGTATTTGATTTCTTGACATCAATTGTGACTTCTTCGCTCGTAACTTCTATAAGATACGCATCCTGTTCTATCTTTGAATATGTGGCACCGGATATCTTGTCTATCTTCTCTCCGTGCGTTCTTAATATAAACCAGCACTTTTCTCCGTTTGTACCTTTAACATTTAATGTTATCCGGTCGCCTTCCCTTTTACTCTCGGAATCAATGTTTAAGAAAGTTCTTACTCTCGCGTCACTCTCTGTAAGTGTGGTGTGATCAAATATTCTGAACGGCATCCAATAGGTCTTAAGAGAACTGGACATATCGTTGTAAACGATCTCCCAATGGTCCGAATCGTAATCGGGCCATGTAACCGTACCAAGATCGAGCTTTGCATTGTCATATCCGAGTGCGGTCTCGATACTTTTAAGCATCAGATCTCTGGAATATGTGAAATTCTTGGTGTCACTCGTCAGACTCTGGAGTGTTATATCCTCGGTGATATAGCTGAGAATGGGGATCTCTATATCTGCATCACAAGCTATCGTGCGTACATTTTTAATATATGGATCGTTTACTATCTCACTTAAATATCCCGCGTCCTCTTTATCCATAAATGCCGATGTCGAGGGATATCGCTTTTCGATAAGATCGTAATAATCCTTGTCGAAAGCAAGCTTCTCCAAAAGGTCTATATCCCTGCTGTGTTCAAGGCAAAGACCGATCTCGGTGTTTCGCTCCGAAAACAGTTTAAGGAATGTTTCGTACTTATCATATCCGGGTTGTGCCTGATCCGAATAGTTAAGTTTCGGAGCCATAAAACATGTATATTTAAGTTTGTCATTCTCGGCAAATTTAACTAGCGTCGGCCAGATAACATCCATCTGGAAAGCTAACGGCGTACGTGAATATACTCTTTCAAATTCCTCGCTGTTCTCCTCGGCCATAAGAGGATAGGCTATGACAAGCGTATTCTGCGCATTTACGACCGGATAAAGCTGGTAGGGACTTAACTCGTAGATCATGGAACTCAATATTCCGAGTCCCGCCGTATCAGACATAAAATCTCCGTTTACGCAGAAAACCTGAGCTTTTCCGATACTGTTACGCCACACGACCGCGGGAAACAGCTCGTTTTTAAACTCATAATCATCATAATATTCATCCATTATGCCGACTATGTATGTCTTGGTACCGCCCTGGGTAATGTACCATGGCATTTCCAGCGTAAGGTCCTGGCGTTTTTCCTGCTTTTTCTTCTCGGGTTTATAGATCGTTTCGCCTCCCAGCAAAAATCCGCCAAAGAGCTTAACGCCTTCAACCTTGACCGTTTTTTCTTTTACATACGAAATGCCCATTAAAGCGGCAAGTTCTTTGTCATTCTCGATCACATCGGGCCCCGGCAGATTAAGAAAGACTATCGATACGCCGTTTTCGGTAAATTCTTTAAGTGTCTTAATGTCTTTCTTGAAATCAACAAATTGCGAATCCACAAGTACAAATCCGGGATTTCCGTATCTTTCGATGTTGAAAGAAGAAATGCTGCTGCACAGCAAAAGATCGCGCTTTGAATATTCCGTCCACTGCTTTACTATGCTTCCGATATTGGTATTTGTCTTACCAAGGAACAGTATATAATCCCATTCCTCGAACTTAACGTTATCTCCGACCTCTGCAATATTCTGTACAAAAGCATTATTGGCGGGAATCTTGATCTCGGAATAGGTATTGATGGTATAATCGTTTCCGTTGTCTCTGATCCACTGGCTGAACTGGAACAAAAGAAGCGTTATGCCCATGATTATTGCCATAATAAAGTAGTTTCGTTTGGTCAGCATCATATCTTATTCACCACCGATTCTTAAATCATCCGGTATGTTATAACCGTAATCTATCGCGAAATTAAACAATCTGTATGTATTCTGTTCCACTCTGTAGCATATAAATTTATCCGACTCATAATAAACCGTCATCTCATTGGGATAAAGGCTCATAAATGTTTCAGCCCAGTAATAGTACCTGGACATGCATATCCACCGGTTCTGCGCCTGATAAACCGAACGGGAATTACCGAGCGGCAAAGGCATGGCGGCATATTCCTTGCTGATGGAAGTACCGCTCATCGGATACGTAACCGGGTTATAGTCGATCGGGTACTTTTCAACAAAGAAAAATACCGTTTCGGTCGGAATTCTGACCCACCCCGCACTTCCTACAAACTCCATACCTCTGAGCAGGTCGATCAGTTCGTAGAAATATCCGTGTTCATATACCATACGGCCTTCGTCAATGGCCGCACAGATCGTCCATGTATTATCCTTACAGTCTCGTATTATCCTGGTCAGGCACAGAATGGCATCATTGGATTCGAAGCCCTGGACCTTAATGGGTTTTCTGATATATCCGGTCGTAAGCGAAGCCGCCAGCAGTGCTACCACGATAGCAAACGATACTATATTTAACAGATGCTTTTTGTAAAAACGGCTGCATATGAGATTAAGTACCGCATCGACAAACAGCGCGATACCTCCACACATCGTAAGTGAAAAGAAAACACACGTCCTGCTCTGATCCATTAACTGAGGAAGCCTGAAGTCAAATGAGCACAAAAGCATGGTCATAAAGATCATGTTAAGCCCGTTGCTCAATAACACAGCGCCATACATTTTGTCCCCGGTCTTTGTCAGCATATAGAAGACACCCAGTATGGCCGTCAACGGAAAAGAAAGCATTAAAGCATATATCCAGAAAAAATTCGTGTTTATTAAAGTAACGTCGAGTTCCTGCCTGATCGTGGCGACAAATGCCTGTGAGGTACTGTTTTTCACGCCGAAAACATCATGAAGGATCCTCTGGTTATATTCAAACAACGGCTCATGATTTTCATCAGCCTCTATCACTATCTGCTCATCACCTGCCACGATCGGAGCACCTGTCATGACATTGATCGCCCATTTAAGTGAGCCTTCAAGTTCGGTTCCCGTGGCATATGCCACTCCCATCGGCAGGACCGCTATCACAACCGCCAGGATTGATGAGATCACCAGTTTTTTAAAGTACTCCCATCTTATAAACCACACAATAAAACCTATCGCGATCGCAACGATAAATATTCCCGTCGCGATAGTTGCATAGAAGTGTGTGGAAAGGGTCATCGAAAAACTGATAACATAACCGCCGAGATACTTATAACTTCTCCTTGCGGCACATCCGTTATCCTCGCGCCTTTGTTCTCTGAAGTACGCAAAAGCACAATAAACGGTCGGAAGCACAAAGAGAACCGAATATTCCTGGGGAAGCGGTCCGCAAAATCTTATATATCCCGCCGATTCCAGGAAATCGAACAAAACATACCCGTACACGCCGAGAAACGGAATGAATCTTGACTTACACAGAAGCTCCAAAAAGCAAAGAAGCAAAAGAGCCGTCCATGTGATCATGATAAGATTCATCAGTCTTAAAAGGACATATGTATCAAACCCGAACACTTCATGCATATAATAAAGCATGTTGTGAAACCCGTAGGGATATATGCCCCTTGTAAATATATCGTTTTCACCAAGCTGATTTATCCAGGCATTGTGTACTACTATATCCGAAAGTTTATAGCCGTAATCGGTAAAAAGGTTTGTTCCGAATGTGTAGAATGTGGAGGCCACGATCCCGAGTATCAGCAAAACTTCGGGAATATTCGAAAAAACAAGTTTAAACGCTTTTTTGAAAAGCTTTTTGTTTCGGGCCGATCTTTCTTCTTTTCCCTGTTCTCTGTATGCTTTGACCTTTAACTGTCCGCCCGTAAATTTACGAAGCCACTCCCAGCGTCGGGACAATTTCTCTCCAAACGGGATCTTTTCAAGTTTTATCTTGATAAAAGCAAGCGGTATGACAGTGCCGGCAATAAGCGTTATCTTGTGTGATATGTGAAGAAGTTCCAATAAATACACAAGGTTCATCACGTAGAAATTACCGCACATCGTGTAAAGCATGAATCTTTCGTATTTATTTTTAAAATGAACGGATTTACCTATAACAATATGTGGCAACAGCAGTGTAATAACCGAATATGCGGCAAAGATCTCTGCTATTTCCAATGCCGTATTCACAGTCATTGACATATATAAGACTCCTTACGAGAACGTCCTTATCAATTCAAGCGTTTCTTTATCTATGATTATCTGAGAAGCTTTAAGCTCGTTTAACGTATCGAAAAACTTCTCTCGCTGTCCGCTGTTAAAGTACAGTTTCAATCTGCTGGTATATGATGAAAGGGCATAAGGATAACGGATCATGGATCTGTCTGCCCATATAGCGGACCGGTCATAATCCTCTACTTCCAAAAGTCTCAAAGCCACCGATTCATATATGTCGGAACTCAGATCCTCGGCCGATTCCAGATATACTATCTCCGCGGTGTCTGCCATAACGCCCGCAAACGATTTTTGTTCCATCGGAGTAAACACATTCTGGATCAGAACTTTATCCATATATCTGATCAGCTCAACGGCGAGTTCCAAATACCCATCCTCACGAGTCTTAACCTTATTGAAATCCGTGGAAACTCTTAATCTGAAATCATTTAATGCATCTTGCAATACGGAAGCTGCGTAGTGTGCCGTTTCCGAATCGTCACAGTTGAGCGCAAGCGCGATCGATGCGAGCGACTTACTGTAATCACCCTGGGCAACGCCCATTACAAGTCCTCTTAATTCCGAATTGTCCGAAATCTCAATGGCTTCTTCAAGAGGAACCATATTTCTTTCGATATTCTCATTGGTGCGCACAAGTTCGTTCATACGCTCTTTGCTGAAGACAACGTCGGACAGATCGACATCTTTTCTGAATATGAATTCATATCCGAACCAGCTTAACATAAAGAAAAGAATGCCGACTCCGGGGGCCAGCAGCATCGGAACGGCATGAAGATATGCAAGCTGCCTTCTTACCTTCCTGAAATATATCGCCACAATAAGATAAATGACCGTTAATATGAAGTTCACCGTCAAAAATACTATAAAAGTCCCAAGACTCCACGTCATATCGAGCTTTCCTCCACGATATCAGCCTTAAGTCCTGCATCCTTAAATCTGTTGAGCACAAAGGACGCATCTTTCTGCGAAGTGTTTGAAAGAAGTGCGTAAATGGCATTGTCATCAAGACTGCCGAGATAATCGGACTGTCTTAAAGATTTTGTAACCATGCCGACTACATCGTTCCTGTCTTTTTCGGAGATATCAACACGCACAAGCGTACATTCTGTAAGATTTGCACGCTCTGCCTTCAGAAATGCACTTACCAAAGATCTGAAACTGTCTTTTGCAAGAAGATGGGTTCCTTTTTCGTACCTTTCGTCTTCCAGGGCGGCAATATATCTGTTGGCACGAAGTACTGCGTTCTGAATGAGCGAAGAAACGACCACCAGCTGATTTGCCTGTCCGAGAGTCATGTTCTCCCATGAAAGACCCCAGATCATTATGATCATCTGCATCTTTTCGTTTTCATAGATGGCATTGGCCATAAGAGGATATTTGGAATCCATGTTTCTGTTTATATATACCTTTCCGGACGCTATCGCCTCATAGAGAGGACCCATTTCCGGATACTTTATGGAGTTACCCAGACTTCTTGCTTTTTCGGAAGTCGAAGAAAAGAGCCTTGCATAATCGGGGTTTGAAACGAGGTAGATCGCAACGTCTTTACTCTTCATAACTTTCCCCACCGTCTCGGCTGCATAGAACAATACTTCTTCGGGGCTGTACTGATCGAGTGAAGATGTGATCGAATAGATCTTTCCGACCGAATCGGCCTGGTTTACGACCTGAGTCTCAAGTACATCTTTAACTCTGGCATTTGTTGAGTTGATGACCTGAATATCGTCGATCTGCTGTTTTAAGAACTCTCTTTCTTCTGCGGTTTCTTTTTTAAGTTTTACGATCTGGTCTCTTAAGTAACCGACTGAGAGACCTACTATGAATATCTGTGCGATCCACACGTATGTGTTGGCATCAAGCAAAAGTTCAAATCCCGTACGCTGCTGTGTATTCTTTAAAAAGAAACCGACCACGGCAAGGAGCGCCGAAAATGTAGCCTGCTGCTGACCGTGAACAATTGCAAACAACAGCACGTAAAGCAGGAAAATATCAAGCCTTGCAAAATAGTCCGTACCGAGCTCACTGTTATAGAAAAGAAGACACGGTATAAATATCAGGATATTCTCAATGAACGGGATAACGGCCTTGATAAACCAGCCCGCTTTCTTACGAAATCTTGCAAAGAGAGATATCTGTGTCTCCTCGTCTGTCAGAAATACGTACACCTTGCTCTTCATGGTCTGAGCGATACGTTTTACGATCGCATTAAAATCGCTGAATCTGACATTTCCGAATTCCTGTATAAAAGCACTGCCGTCAAGAACACAGCGGTGCGAACCCGTACCCGGCGCAACATAGATCGTACACTCGGGGTTCACTGCATCACGGACCACGTTTGCGATCATTTCTTCCTGCATGGGATTGTTGGAAGCTATATGGTATTTGCTGTTTTTGTGAGTGGGTGCCGAAATGAATCTGTTGATCGCCTCAACGGCATCACTTTCAAACAGCGGTGAAATAACCGTATTTTTGGAATAATGAATAGTCTTTTCGCCAAGCGCTTCAAGACACATTGACGTTACCGTATCCTTAACATCTTTACGAAACATCGGGATGTTGTAGATATGGTCCATTCGAAGGATCACGATATCCATGTTGCGGTTTTCGCGATAGTTTTCGCACATATTCTCGCCCTGATAGATGGCCTGGGCTTTAAAACCGCTCGGAGACGCAGCGGTAGTCTCATCAAGATCGACAGCCGAAAAATCTCCGAAAACTTCGTGTGAGGAAAGATAAATAAAGCGCCCTTTGCCAAACATCGCATAACCCATAAGTATGTTTGCCAAAGAAGCAGTATATTTTACAGCGTCGGCCTCTTCGTTTTTCCATTCGAAATTTGTATCAAACGCACCCATAAAGATGGTTATATCGGGAGATACGCTTTCAAAGATCTCGTTAAGACAGTTTGCGTCATACGGAAAATTGTAAAACTCGAAAGTTTTACGATAATCATCTTTTGAAGCAAATCTGTTTCCGGATAATACGGATACTTTATGACCTTCCTTGGATAATTTGGTAATGATATTGTTAAGAAAAGTACCTGCCCCACCGGCAATAAGAATATTCATCTGTACCTTGATCCCCTTTAATATTCTAGGTCTTATTTACGCTTAGAGAAAAAAGCCCTACTTTAATAAAATAACATTTTAAAAATGCATTAATCAACACTTATTTACAACTTTATAGTGTTAAATTAACATAATTGTTTTAATTTGTTATTATTGCACAAAGTTTTTGGCGCGTATTTGTGCATTTTTACATAATCTTTTTTCGTTGTTTTTCGAATCGAACCCCGAATAATTTTCCTCGGTTGCTCACGAATTGCATTATTTTGAGCAATGCTTTTGCCGTTTTTTCAAACATATCCTTTATTGTGTCGGGTTTCGTCCTGTTTGTCCGATAATGTTTACATAATATCACTGTCCCCGGATAATAAATAATAAATATTTATTCACATCAGACTTTCAAAATTTGATATACTGTTGTCATCAGATTTACGATTGCAAAAATCGCCATTTCAATTATCCGGAGGATATCATATATGACCTTTGCATCATATTTTCTGAGTGATTTTTCGCTCGGACAGTACATTGAATTTGCAATAAGGATCACGGTCGCATGTATATGCGGCGGAGCGATCGGTTATGAACGTACCAAACGGTTAAAAGACGCAGGCATAAAAACCCATATAATCGTGTGCTGTGCAGCGGCTTTGGTAATGATAATATCAAAATACGGATTTGCGGATCTCGGAAGTTCGGGACTTGGCGACTCACTGGGGGTAAGAGGTGCGGATCCCGCCCGAATAGCGGCACAGGTTATCGGAGGTATCAGTTTCCTGGGAGCCGGAGTTATATTCCACTACGGCAATACCGTTAAAGGGCTCACCACCGCAGCGGGGCTTTGGGCTACGGCCGGGATCGGAATGGCAGTCGGTTCGGGAATGTATGTGATAGGAGTTTTTGCCACCGTTCTTATCACCACACTTCAGTTTGTCATACAAAAGAGCGGCAGATTTGACACGATCTCAACATACAGCCTTAAGATCAAAGTTAAGAACAGCAATGAATTCAAAAATGAGCTTCAAAGGTATATCAAACAGCAAAATGCCAAGATAATAGAAAACAAGGTTGATTTTGACGAAGATGCATATGCAACGTACAGCCTTACCCTCAGGCTGAACCATGAGCTCACTTTCGATGAACTCGACGCATTTTTGCAAAGTGCCGGTGAGATCAAGAGTATAAGCTTTACTTCCGTCAACAATTAGAAAGCGACGATCCGGCATCCGGATCAATGACCGCCGAATTAATAAACGCCGTTCATCCGGTATTCTCCGGATCAACGGCGTTTTTTATTTTGTCATTTGAGATACTTGTAAAGGATTCTCGCAAGACTGTCAAACTGTATCGGCTTTGGCAGAAGATCGTTCATACCCGCTTCCTTGAACTCATCTTCAACCCCCTTCAAAACATTGGCCGTACATGCGGTTATGATCATTTTATCGGCCCACGGGACTTTCAGTTCCCTTATGATCTTAGTGGCCTCGATACCATCCATTTCAGGCATCATATGATCCATAAGGATAAGATCGTATTCCTGTGCCGATACTTTATCTATGGCTTCCTGCCCGCTTAATGCATTATCGGCATTGATGCCGAAGCGTTTAAGATATGCCAGCAGCACTTTGACATTTACCTTATTATCATCAACGATCAGGACTCTTGCATCCGGATATGTCTTAAGCTCCGCTTCTTTTTGTTCCTCTGCACGCCTTGTCTCCACCAACGACTCATGTTTGCCATAGAGGTAAAAAGAAACATACTTGGAAACCTTGAACGTATCCCGCTCTGCCGAAGGTGCGATCGATGCAAGTGCCACAACCTCAAGATCGACCTCGAAAGAGAATGTACTGCCCACTCCGTACATACTCTTTACAGAGTATGTTCCGTTCATCAGTTCTATAAGCCTTGCCGCAATGTTAAGACCGAGTCCCGTACCCGTGATACCCCTGTTTTTGGCAGCGTCAACCTGCGTGAACGGTTTAAAGAGTTTTCCTATATCTTCTTCGCGGATACCCCGTCCGCTGTCTTCCACCGAAACTTTGAGTCTTACGCGTGAACCGTCGTTATCACCGTCCACGGTAAATTTGATGTATCCC
>CACYCC010000194.1 GCA_902772805.1 uncultured Lachnospiraceae bacterium
ATGAGATCTTTAAAGATATGACGGATGCCGCATTCTACGAATATATTCCGGCACCCCTGACAAAGGAGATCATAAGAGGTATTTACGGACAGGTCATAGAAGCGAGCGTAAGCCGCATGGAGCTGTTTGCGAGGTGTGCTTATGCGCATTTCCTGCAATACGGTCTGTCGCTTAGGGAAAAGCCGGACCACGAATTCAATGCCATCGATCTCGGTAACATTTATCACGGAGTACTTGAACGTTATTCGGATCTTTTAAATGCCGAAGGGAAAACGATCGTATCGATAAGCGACGGGGAGAGTTCAGACCTTATAGACAGGGCGGTCGAAGATTACGCGAGCGCATACGAACAGGGAATGTTATCCGATGATGCCCGCAGTACATATACGATCACCAAGATAAAGCGCGTCATGAAACGTACGGTGGATACCATGCGCTTTCAGATCTCGCGAGGCAGTTTCTCGCCGGCGGGAGTAGAGGTTTCTTTTGAACGCATGATAGATCTTGGCGAAGACACCAAGCTTAAACTCCGCGGAAAGATCGACAGGATCGATATCTGCAGGAGGGACAACGATGTATATGTGCGTATCGTGGATTACAAATCAAGTACGCACGATATCAATATCACAAACGTTTATTTCGGTATAGAGCAGCAGCTTGAAGTATATATGGCCGAAGCGATAAGGCGGGAAAAAGAAAAACATCCCGAGTCAAAGATACTTCCCTCGGCACTTTTGTATTACAAAGTCGACAATCCGATAGTTGAAGAAAGCGCCCCCGAAAAGATCGAAGAAGCGATACTCAAAGAACTTAAGATGCAGGGCATCATCCGGGGGTCTATGGAAAACATACTTGTTAACGATTCGGAGGCAATGAGTGATAACCTTGTGGTTCCCGCCAAGATCACAAAGGGAGAACCCGATATGTCGGGAAAATCGATGGTTGACGGTGAAGAGATGGACAATATCCTTGATTATACCGGCAGGATGGTCACCAGGATAGGAACCATGGTAAAGGACGGAGATATATCGATAAATCCTTTCAGAGGTGAAAAACTCGATTCATGCGCGTATTGCAGGTTTTCCGACATATGTCCGTATGACGAAAGACTTGACGGCTTTTATCATCGAAGTGACGCAGCGGGAGAGGATAACGAATACCGCAGCATAGTTTGCCAAAGAGGTGAAGAGAATGATTACGTATTCAAATGATCAGCAGCGCGTTATAGACGAAAGAGGACATAATCTTCTGGTGACCGCTGCGGCAGGATCGGGTAAGACCTCGGTACTGGTTGAAAGGATCATCAAGAAGATCACCGATGAAAAAGACCGCACGGATATAGACAGGATACTTGTTGTGACCTTTACTCATGCCGCAGCCACGGAGATGAAAGAAAGGATCGTGGAGGCCATTGAGGAAAAACTCTTTAAGGATCCGCAAAATACAGTGTTGCAGCGCCAGGCAACGCTTATTCACAATGCTTCCATTACCACGATAGACAGTTTCTGTCTTGATGTTGTAAGAGAGAATTATCATAAGATAGATGTCGATCCGTCTTTCAGGGTGGCATCGACGGGAGAGTGCGATCTTCTCAAGAAGGATGCGCTCGACAATGTATTTACCAAAGCCTATGAGGAGGCCGATCCGGATTTCTTTAATCTCATAGACTGCTATGTGACCAAGGATAAGGATTCGAAGGTCGAGGACAGTGTTCTTAATCTTTATTCCTTTGCCATGAGTTATCCATGGCCCGAAAAATGGCTTTTAAAGAACAGCGACGATTATTTCTATGACGGAGTTGAAGGATTCAAAAATTCCGATCTTTTAAAGCGTGTGTATGAAAGAACGGTGTGGGAAGCCGAAAAATTAAGGGTTTATGTCGAGAAAGCCCGTAAGATATGCATTTCTCCCGATGGCCCGATCATATTTACCGATGTGGTCAATGAGATGGACGAGTTTATAACACTTGTGAAAACGACCGTCGCGAGGGGCGATTATGACAGCATCCGTGACCTGCTTGAAGGCTGCAAGATATCACTTCTTCCCAAGGGTAAGAGAGTCGAAATATACGATCCCGATATGAGAAAGCAGGTTTCGACTCTCCGATCGTCCTTTACAAAAGGAGTAAAGGATATATGCGGGATGTTCTATTCCGAGAATATCGAAGTACAGTACGAACGCATGAAATCTGCCGGAAGAGTGGTAAAAGCACTCACATCTCTTACTTTGAAGTTTAAGGAAGAATTTGAACGATTAAAAAGAGAACGCGGCATAATAGATTTTACGGACATGGAACATATGGCGGTAAAGATCCTGATAGAAGACTATGAGGATATGGACCATTATACCGTTACCGATGTGGCACGGGACTACCGTGAACGTTTTGATGAGGTCATGATCGATGAATATCAGGACTCGAATCTCGTCCAGGAGATAATTCTGGCAGCTGTGTCACATCAGGGGACAGACATGTCACCCAACCGATTTATGGTCGGTGACGTTAAGCAGAGCATCTACAGGTTCAGACTCGCAAGACCGCAGATCTTCATGCAAAAAGAGCATGAATACGGGATGACACCTGCGTCATCTACGGTCATCGGGCTCAATGAAAACTACCGAAGCCGCCGGGAAGTTGTGGACAGTGTCAACAAAGTGTTTTCTCACATCATGAATCCGATGATGGGAGGCATAGAATACGGGGAAAAGGAAAGACTCAATTTTGGCGCGTCCTATTATCCCGAAAGTGAAGATGAGAATACGACCTGCCTGTATCTGATCGATACGGAAGGCCGCAGAAAATCTTATGTAAGGGTGTCTGAATCGGAATTTCTGGCGGTCACCATCAACAAAATAGTCAGATCGGGCAGAAAGATATTCGATAAAAAGACAAAGCAGATGCGTCCGGTAAGCTACGGCGATATTGCGGTACTTTTGCGATCTCCCAAAAACTGGATCGACAATGTAA
>CACYCC010000195.1 GCA_902772805.1 uncultured Lachnospiraceae bacterium
AACTGCTTATCCTTTTCAATGTCCCTTTCTATATTCCTATTTATCTTAGCGATCCAATAATCAGGATTAGCGCCTGTCTTCAATTTTTCTTTAAGAATATCCCAGTCCTTACCGTGGAAAAATTCACTGTCGCAAAAGATTGCTATCTTATATTTTGTAAAGGCAATATCCGGTCTTCCCGGAAGATCTTTACAATTCTTCCTATAACGATATCCGCGTTTCCACAATTCTCTGCGCAATATTATTTCAATACTAGTATCTTTGCCTCTGATGCGGCTCATACTTTTATGACTTTTTGGGGTTACCTTGCCATAAAAGCGTGGTTCTTTTCTGTTTTCATTTAACGCTTCAAGCTCATTATCCATTCTAAACCTAGAAAAGTCCAAAAATCCGGGCTGAAATGCTATTTTTCAATATTATCTATTAATCAAAAAAGCACCCAAGTCATTTTGGGATTAAATGACTCAGATGCCTATATTATAGCAATTTAGGGACTTTATATAAAGAATAATCTGCTTGAAATATGTGCGTTTTCAGGACTTTTTGCTATTCTCTCCCCTCATCTCCTTCACCACTCCAAACACATCTCTGTGCTTGAGTTTGCGGGGTTCGAACTTGATGAGAGTATATACAAGCTGCATTATGAGTCCCGCACCGAAGGTACTGATGAGGGTTCCGATCCCGACCGGGCCGCCAAGGAGGTATCCGATCAGTAACACAACAGCCCACAACAGGACTTCCACGATCCCGATGGGGATCTTAGGCATTCTTTTGCCAAGACCGACCAACAGTGCGTCACGCGGTCCGCAACACTGTTCGGCACTCATGTAGATCCACATTCCAAGTGCCATAAACACAAATCCAACCAGCATGATCGCTATGCCAAGCCAGAGATTGTGATTCTCGGGGAAGGGATTTAAATAATTAAAGGCCTGTACAAAGTTACCGGTTAAAAGTGCATCTATGATGGTGCCAAAGCCGATCCTTTCCCGCAACAGAATGTCGATCACCAGGATGGTGACTGCCATTATCGTCATTGAAATACCGTAATTAAACGGTGTATGGCGGGCGATGCCCATTCCGAGACAGTCCCACGGTGCAAGACCGATGTTTGCGTAGATCGTAAGATGAACGCCCAGTGAAAACACTATAAGTCCGGCAACTATTTTAAGCCATTCCAAAACTACTTTCTTGATCATTACTCATTTAAGCCTTGTTACTGTATCGTAACGCTTGCGATATACTCGGCATCCGAGGGGATCTTGATGCCGGGGTCGGCTATTGATACATCGGCTTTTTTACCCTTTTCTTCAAGGCCCATTATAAAGTGGCAGAGTGCTATGCCGAGGTCGACCTTCTGCATATCGCCTACTGCATCGTTTACAAAGCCCTTGTCTTTCTTTTCATAAAAATGATATACGCCGTCTCTTTCGATGATCCTCCAGGGCTGTTTGTTGACAGCGGACGGAGCCCATCTTACAAGTTCTAAGATCGATGCCATGTCATCAGACGGTGTAAGGGGCTTACCCCACTCGTCTTTAAAAAACAGTTTGTCGGCGGAAATTCTTGAATCTGCGCTGATGCCTTTACGCATCATGGTTTCCTTGAGTGTTCTTTTGCCCGCAGGATAACCGAGGGGGCTTACACAAGGCATCATCTCGCCGTCCTTAATATCTGCGGCCTGCTCAAAAAGCTCACGTTTCATGGTACCGCCGATCCAGACCGTACCGACTCCGAGTTCCCATGCGTGCAGCACAAGCCTCTCAAACGTGTAGCCAAAAGCAACATCCGCGTAGGGCTTTTTGGGCACTATGCCCGCAACGTAATAATCTTCTCCCGTTGTCACGAGAGTTGAAAGTCCGTATTTGTCGGCTTTTAAAAGCTTAAGCTCAACGGGTATGTCAAAAGGATTGGGAATGTCTCTTATATATTTCCCAAGATTCAACAAATGCTCTTCGCTTAACGGCTTGCCGTCGTAGGTTCGCACGCTTTTGCGACCCATTACGATTTCTGTAAGATTCATGTTATACCCCTATTTGTACTGTGCGGCAAATGCTCTGATGTCTGCAAGATCCTGCTCGTTCGGTCTTCCCTTATGCATGTTCTTGAATTCGCCCTTGCAGTGGAATTCCTTGTCATCCATGGCGATGCCGACTTTGTCTGCTTCGGCCTTGACCTTTTTGTAGGTTGAGTTAAGAAGCGCTGCGGAACCGAAGTTTACGATCTTGCCGACTTTATCCTTGTCAAGACCTGCGACAAACTGCCTTACCTCGGGATCGATGGTGAATGCATAGTATGAGTTACCAAGGAACAGATAGTCTGTCTTTTCGCTTACGGGCTCGGTGATGGGGAGTGCCTCAACGCCAAGCTCGGCTGCAAGTGCCTCGGCAAGTTTCTTGGTATTTCCTGTTTTCGTATAATATCTTACTGCGTATGTCATGATGTTTCCTCCTGATTTATTATATATGATATTACTGTTTCGTGCGATTTTTATTTATGTGCCTTTTTCCATGAGCCTAACACCTCTGTTTTGTGTTTGGTCATATTATATTGCGCGCAATGTATATTGTCAATTAAAACTTTATAAACTTTGAAGGCGAAGTGGGTTTTGGATGCATTTTATGCAACTTACATAGCCTAAAATGCATCTTACTTGATAATTCGTTTTCTTTTGCCCGCATTGGACTTAACATCTGATCATCAGATAAATGCACGGGCCGAAAGGCAGAAAGAGGTAGAAATGAATTCAGTTGAGATCACCAACTTAACCAAAAGATACGGTAACTTTTACGCAGTCGACAATCTTTGTTTCAACATAAAACAGGGCGACTTCGTGGGATTCTTGGGAGTCAACGGAGCGGGCAAGTCAACGACCGTCAACATGCTCTCCACAGTGATCTCACCCGATGCGGGAACGGCTTACATATGCGGCAAGCGCGTGGGCAGGGACGACGGCGAGATCCGCAAGATGATCGGAGTCGTGTATCAGGCAAATGTGCTGGACGATCTTTTCACGGTCGAAGAAAACATAAAGCTCAGGGCCCGGATGGCCGGGATCGAAGAAGCCAAGATCAACGAAAGACTTTCGGTACTGTCGGAGATGTTAAAACTTTCGGACATCATGGGCAAGAAATACAAGGTGCTTTCCGGCGGACAGAAAAGAAGATGCGAGATAGTGGCGGCGCTCATGAATTCACCAAAGATCTTGTTCCTCGACGAGCCCACGACCGGACTTGACCCGGCAACGAGAGTTGATGTGTGGGAAGCGATATCGGAGCTTCGCAAGAATACGGATATGACGGTGTTCCTGACAACCCACTACATGGAAGAAGCCCAGGCGGCGGATCAGATAATCGTGATAGATAAAGGCAAGAAAGTCGCCGAGGGAACGCCTTTTGAGCTAAAAGAAAAATATGCGAAAGATAAATTAAAGCTCTACTTCCCGGAAGATAAGGCAAGCAGTGTCAAAGAAACCTTGTCGGGCCTGGGCGGGGCTTTGGAAGGAAAGATCCTGATCCCCGAGGCATTCGGAGGAGTGGTAGAGATCAAAGATCCGTTCGAGTCGATAGGGATAATCGAGAAGTTACGGGGAATGATAGACGGATTTGAAGTTTTACAGGGCAACATGGACGATGTGTTCTTAAATGTAACGGCGCTTAATAAATA
>CACYCC010000196.1 GCA_902772805.1 uncultured Lachnospiraceae bacterium
AGCTCAGCTGGATAGAGCAACGGCCTTCTAAGCCGTGGGTCGGGGGTTCGAATCCCTTCGGGCACGTATATGGTGGATATAGCGTAGTTGGTTAACGCGCCAGATTGTGGTTCTGGAGATCGAGGGTTCGAGTCCCTCTATCCACCCGCAATAATCGTTTATTGCATCCAATAGGGTGATACGGAGAAAGATTTTGGGCTATCGCCAAGCGGTAAGGCACAGGACTTTGACTCCTGCATTCGCCGGTTCAAATCCGGCTAGCCCAGTTGGAAAAAATATGTGGGCTACTAGCTCAGGTGGTAGAGCACTTGACTTTTAATCAAGTTGTCTGGGGTTCGAGTCCCCAGTGGCTCATGGTAAGGCGAAAACCCATAGGGTTTTCGCTTTTTACTTTGTTATGGGGTTGGAGGTTTTTGTGATCTTAGCGTTGACGGCGGCAAATTCAATCAATGAATGGTTACTGATCGGTACTATAGTCGCAGTATGTGTTCTTGCTTTTGTCATTTTCGACTATTACAGATCCACGCAGGAATACAAACGTGATACGCGTGCTCTTACCGATGAGATTGAAAAACTTAAGCAGGAAACGGAAACCATCAGGACTGAGCGGGATTCCAACAAGACGGCGCTTGAAGGCATCAGTCATGAGATACTGACACCGATCAATGCGATCCGGACGGTTGTGGGAATGGTTGACGGCGAAGAAGTCAGCAACGAGATACGTGAGTACTGCGATGTTTTGAAAATATCTGCCCAGTCGCTTGCTCATACGGCGAATTCCGTATTCGGATACACCGAGGAAGATATCGAGGAATCCGAACAGAAGATGAGCGGAGATGCACCGCGTCTTATCATTCCCGATGCGCATATAATGGTTGTTGATGACAACAAAGTTAATATAAAAGTTGTTACTTCGCTTCTTAATACATTTAAAGCCGATATAGTGGCGGTCGACAATGCCTATGAAGCGATAGACCGGATCAGAAACGAAGAAAAGTTTGATATTATCTTCATGGACCATCTGATGCCGGGAATGGACGGCATAGAAGCCACCAAGCACATTCATGAACTTGAATCGGAAGGCTCAAGAACACCCGTTATTGCTCTTACCGCAAATACAGGCGGAGATATTGAAGAACGTTTCTTTAACGCCGGTATGTGCGATTTTCTGGCTAAGCCTATAGCTCTTTCTCAGCTTGAACGGATACTTAAGAAGTGGATATCGAGCGATAAACAAAAACTTGTTAAGAGTACGGAAGTTGTGGCCGAGAAAGGCTATGAGATCTACAGGCCCGAAAAAGCCCAGGCGGATTACTGGAGTGATTATTCTCTGTTCAAAGAAGTACTTATGCTGTTCGTAAGATCGGGTGACATGATCGTTTCCCGCATCAATGATAAGCCTGATGACGATTTCGTATATGAACTCACCAAGTTTGCAAGATATACACGTTCAATAAGAGCTACCAAACTTGAAAAGCAGGTGTTTGAACTTATCGAGTCGGCGGATTCACCCGATGAAGATGTTTATCACACCAAGACCGGTGCGGTTTCAGATGAATACGCCCGTGTCAAAGAAGCGATAAATACTTTTATCGCTTCCAAAGAAGCATAGTAATGCGCGGATATGGTGGAATTGGCAGACACGCCAGATTTAGGTTCTGGTGCGCGAGCGTGCAGGTTCAAGTCCTGTTATCCGCATAAGAAAAGGCATCCCGGTCGGGATGCCTTTTCTTATGCGGTCCGGCACGCAGCACCCTGTTATCGGTATTTATAAGGAAATCAGTGTTGCTCTGCAAGGTGAACCGTCTGCGCCGTCGAGGTTTAGAGGAGCTGCGTTCAGAAGATATGAACCTTCGGGAACCGCGCTTAGGCGTATGCCTTCCAGGAGTACTATTTCCGCACCCAGCATGATAAGATGTACTTCCATGGGAGCATCCTCCGGGCCGACGGTCTGCGACTCGTTTCCGAACAGAAGGATCTTTTCATCGGCAAAAACCCGTGCAGCTTCGGGTGTCATCACGGCTTTTCCTTTTACCAGTATTCTTTGTGAGGATCTTTCATCACATGCTTTTGCGGCAGCTAAAATGTTACGCGCATCTTCGGCAGTGATATCGCCTTCGTGAGCACTCACATATGCATATCCTATAAAACGTTCAAGACTTACTTGATCGATGGTTTTACCGCCTTCACAGAAATGATACGGAGCATCGACGTGAGTTCCGTTATGCGCACACATGTGAAACTCGGTCAGATTACAGATGTCACCGTTAGAGATCTTGAGTTTTTCAATCCTTTGCGGACTCGGGTCGCCCGGAAATACCGCGCATCCGAAGACCTCCTGGGAAATATCGTATATTTTCATAAGCACCCTCCGTATTTTTAAGTATTACCTATATTATATGATATCCTTAATGAATGAAGAAGTGAAATATCAAAGCGGCCCAATATGCCGGGTGCGAATTACGGTATTATAATTCTCACATATCTGTCTGTATCGGCTGCGCCCATACCGTTATGATATACTCATAAGCTGTATGTTGTCACAAAAGAAAGGAGACGGACATATGACGAACTATACACAGAGAAAAGAAATTGCCGAGGCCATAGATGCGGCCGATGTCGCACTCGCTCATTTGGGAACAGCAAGAGAATATTTAAGCAGTGCGGGAAACTGGGGAATTATAGATATATTTGGAGGAGATCTGTTAACAAATCTTATCAAGCACGGCAAGATGAGAAAAGCAGAACGCGCGATATCCGATGCAAGAGTTGCCCTTGCTACATTTAGCAGGGAACTCAGGGATGTCGACGGACTGTCCTCCATCCATATAGATGATTTCCTTACGTTTGCTGACTTTTTCTTTGACGGACTTATAGCCGATATCTGGGTACAATCAAAGATAAAACAGGCGAAAGCACAATGCGACGAAGCGATCAGAAGGGTTTCAGAGATACGAACCAAGCTGACATATTTATAATAATATATGAGATGAGAGGTAAGTATTGATGAATCATTCAATCATGTAAACCTAAATGTTAAGCGCAGCCACTGAAATCTAAGGATTTCGGTGGCTGTTTTTGTTTCTACTATCGTAAAAGATGTGATATAATAATTTGAAATTTTACTAAGGAGAAGAAAGCATACAAAATGGCGTTTAACACATTTGCCTTTCTGGGATTTTTCACGGCAGTGATAATTTTATACTACGCCCTTCCCGGGAAACTGCGACCGTTCCTTGCGGCCGTGGCTTCGCTTGCTTTCTATGCCATTTATGACATTAAACTGACCGCGCTGTTGGCGGTTTATACAGTATATGTATATCTGTTTGGCCTTGCAGCTTCCAAAAACAAGTCAAAACCGGTACTCGCGGCTATGATAATCGGTGCGCTGGCCCCACTTCTGATATGCAAATACTTAAATCTGGGTTTAAGTATTTTCGACGCGATCATTGGAAAGATCAGTAATTCGTGGGGAACACATGCTTTTTCGATCGTGATCCCGCTCGGTATTTCGTATTTTACCTTCAAATCGATCGGCTATATAGTTGATGTATATAAGGATAAAGTAAAGCCTGAACGAAATATTATGATATTTGCCGCATTTGTAGCCTTTTTCCCCGAGATGCTGGCAGGTCCCATCGACAGATCCGATAATCTCTTAAAGCAGCTTCGTGACGGAACACCCAAGAAGTTTACGGATGTTCAGGCCGGAATATTGATGTTATTCTGGGGCTACTTTGAAAAAATGTGTGTTGCCGACAGATTAAAGATAATTGTGGACGGTGTTTATTCGGATCTTTATTCGTACAGGGGCGCGATCGTCATTCTGAGTATCGCGTGTTATTCATTGGAGATATACCTTGATTTTGCGGGCTGTACGCATATGGCGCTGGGTGTAGGCAAGGCGCTCGGATTTGACCTTCCCATAAACTTCAGACAACCCTACTTATCCGTGAGTGTAAGAGATTTCTGGAGAAACTGGCATATCTCTTTGATGGACTGGTTTAAGGACTATGTATATATTCCCATGGGCGGAAGTCGTAAAGGAACGGTCCGGAAATATATAAACGCTCTTATGGTATTTGCTCTGAGCGGTCTATGGCACGGTGCGGGCTTAAGTTTTTTACTGTGGGGAATTTTAAACGGACTTCTCCAGATCGGAGGAAATATACTGAATCCTTTTAAGGATAAAGTTTACAGAGCACTTAAGATCGCCGAAAGTTCGGAAGGCCTTGCGTGGTCTAAACGGCTTGGCACATTTATACTGATGTCGTGCACATGGGTATTTTTCAGAGCCGAAAGTACCCGGCAGGCACTGCTGATATTTAAAAGAGCATTTGCCGGGTTTGATGCGATAAGACTGTTTGACGGAACGCTTTATTTAACCGGTCTTACAGACAAGAACGCACATATCCTGGTGTTGTTTTTGCTTATAATACTTATATTTGATTACTGTTGCCTAAAAGGCTTCAAACCCGTTGATTTTATACTAAAATCACACTGGTTATTCAAAAGTTTTGTATTTATACTGCTCGTCTTAACGGTAGTCGTATTCGGAATCTACGGCACTGCCTACGACG
>CACYCC010000197.1 GCA_902772805.1 uncultured Lachnospiraceae bacterium
GGAGAGGATGGGATTCGAACCCATGCGCCCTTGCGGACAAACGGTTTTCAAGACCGCCTCGTTATGACCACTTCGATACCTCTCCATAAGGCCATCCGCAATGCTGCGGATAAGTGGCGATCACTGCATCAGAACATAATAATTCTATGACAGCGCAAATTAGATAATAGCAAAATCAAATTCATAAGTCAACAAAAAAATTCAGTTATTTGATAAATCTTTTTGCTATCTCCAAATCCTCTTTGGTTGTGATCTTTATATTGGTATATTCGCCTTCCGTAATATGTACGGGAACGCCTCCGAACAATTCGCAAACCTGCGCATCATCGGTTATTTCAAGTTTCTCTCCGGCTTTAATGTGCTCAAACAGTTTGTCATAAGCCGCTTTTATAAGTTCAAGTCTGAAACTCTGCGGTGTCTGTGCTATATATACCGTATTTCTGGGCGGTGTATGATCAACGGATGCATCTTCGCCTGCGATCTTTACGGTGTCCTTGGACTTTACCGCCACAACGGATGCCGAATACTTAAGTACATCTTCTCTGGCCCTCTCAAGCATTTCCTTATTGATAAAGGGACGGGCCGCGTCGTGAATGTACACGAATATATCGTCATCTTCCGCAATAATATTTAGCCCTTCATACACGGAAAGATATCTTTCCGCTCCGCCGGCCACCACTTTTACGGGTTTCGTGATCCCGTACTTTTTGACTATAAACTCGCAAAGCGTGATGTCACAGTCTCTTGTGACAATGACAATTCCGTCTATAAAACTGTCTTCCATGCATTTTAGAGAGTAATAAAGAAGCGGCTTTTTGTTAAGCTTAAGAAACTGCTTGGGTACCGATCCGCCCATGCGTTTCCCGCTTCCGGCCGCCATTATGATACCGATATGTCTCATCTTTCCCCCAGTTTAAGCGCGGGAACGGCATTTAAGTCGTATCCGCTCACATTTCCCTTTATGAACTCATAATATGCCGCGGCGCCGATCATTGCCGCATTATCGGTACAAAGAATGGGCGACGGCCTGTAAAATGCCACGCCTTCCTTTTTACATGCTTCTTCCATGGCCGTTCTCAATGCACTGTTAGAAGCAACTCCGCCCGCGAGTGCAAACTTCTTAAACCCGGTCTCCCTGATGGCATGGACCGAATGTTCCACCAGCACGTCAACCACAGCTTTTTGAAAAGAAGCCGCCACATCTTCCGTAACTATCTTTTCACCCTTCATCTCACAGGAGTTAAGATAATTCAATACTGCGGATTTAAGTCCGCTAAAAGAAAAGTCATACTCCGCTCCCGCAACTTTGGCACGCGGAAACTCAATCGCATCGGCATTTCCGGTCTTGGAAACCGCATCTATCTTGGGGCCTCCCGGATATCCCAAACCTATAGCCCTTGCAACTTTATCAAAGGCTTCTCCGGCCGCATCGTCTCTGGTGCGTCCCAGGATCTCAAATTCACCGTATCCCACGACTTTTACAAGATGAGAGTGTCCGCCCGATACGACAAGGCAGAGAAACGGCGGTTCAAGGTCTTTGTTCTCGATAAAGTTGGCGCTTATATGTCCTTCGATATGGTGAACTCCGATTATGGGCTTATGGGCAGCCCACGCGATTGCTTTTGCCTCGGATACACCTACCAGAAGGGCGCCTACCAGTCCCGGACCGTAAGTAACCGCTATGGCGTCAACATCCGAAAGTGTCATGCCGGCCTCGGAAAGTGCCTGCCTGATAACGGGATTGATGTTCTCGGTATGTTTGCGTGATGCAAGTTCCGGAACTACGCCGCCATAGATCGTATGAAGTTTTATCTGAGATGAAATTACGTTAGATAAAACCTCCCGACCGTTTAACACGACTGCTGCCGCAGTCTCATCGCAGGAGGTTTCTATCGCAAGTATTTTGATGTCTTTTTCCATTATTGTTCTTTTTCCACAAGTTTCCATCCGAATATCCGCCAATGACTCCTGTCGTCTTTGCGCAGTATGAAAACTTCCTGTATGGGTTTATAGTTTTTCCCCGATTTTATCGTATACACGCACCAGATCCGCGCCCAGTCGTATCCGTCTTCGCTGAAATACTCAACATCCGTACTGGCGGAAGGAGCAAAACTGGAGACCGTGTAATTATTGAATTTATATTCCGCTATGTCGTCTTTTAAGTCCGCAATATAATCATCATGCGACTTAAATGCCGCAAGTTCCGGATCGTAAAGCCTCAGCATCTGATCGGCGAGGGCAATGAGCTCCTCGTCGGTATATTCCTCGTTGTAATAGCACTGGGTGATCTCGCTGAAATACTTGATCACTTCTTTGGGAGTCTGAGGATAGTTGGTATTAAGATTACGGTCCAGTATTTCGGTGACAACGCTGGCCTTAACTGCACCATCCTCCTCCTTTCCCCTGGTTTTGTTGGAAATGTGTACGGAGTACGCAATTATGAGACCCGCGAGCACCAGGACGACAAATACGCCCTTAAGGTTGCCAACGTTTTTCATATTATTCCTCTTCAAACATCAGATCCGTTCTCTGGCCGTCACGGCTGATCACGGTGTTTGCAAATATCTTTCTTACTTCCCCTTTGAAATCCTCGGGGTGCACAAGCGACGGCGAATAATGTGTAAGCCACAGTTCTTTGACGTGTGCGGAGTTTGCCATCTCCGCTGCTTCGTAAAACGTCATATGTTTGTGTTCTCTGGCCTTTTCAAGCATATCGGGTTCGCCGTACATGCCTTCGCATATAAAAAGGTCCGCATTTTCAGCATTCTTTACTATAAAATCGGTAGGTCTTGAATCCGTGCAATACGTAAGTTTAAGACCTTTCCTGGGGCCCGAAAGCACCATATCCGGAGTATAAGTAACACCGTCCATAGTGACATCTTCGCCTCTTTGCAGTATGCTCCACGCCTTTATGGGGATATTCTGTGCCTTGGCACGTTCCGGATCAAACTTAGGTCTCCTGTCTACCACTATATTATAGCCGTAGCACAAAACATTATGATTTACCCTGAAAGCTTCTATCTTGTATTCGCCAAAGTCAAAGACCTGGAAATTATCCTGTATCTCGATAAGTGATATATCAAAAGGAAGTTCCGGCGCTATGACTCTTAATGCCGGCACGACTCTTGTAAGACCTTTGGGTCCTATCATAACAACGGGTTCCGTGCGTTCCGCATTTCCGAGTGTTAACAGCATACCCGGCAGCCCGCTTATGTGATCGGCGTGAAAATGCGTAAAACACATCACATCGATCGGTTTGGAACTGAGTCCCGCCTTCTTAAGCGCGATCTGGGTGCCTTCGCCGCAATCTATCAAAATGCTGCTTCCGTTGTATCTGGCAAGCAATGACGTAAGCAGTCTGTATGGAAGGGGCATCATGCCACCGGTTCCAAGCAGTGTAACTTCTAACATTTATCTTCTCCGTCGGGATTAAGCCACATCACATAGGCGTCCTCAACAGGCCTTTCGTAAAAGCCCTTGCGCACTCCCACGCTTACAAATCCCGCTCTTTCATATAACTTTATTGCCGGCACATTGCTTACACGCACTTCCAGGGTAAAAGAAAATATGTCCTTTTCCCTGCCGGCTTTCAAAACCTCGTTAAGTAATGTCTCCGAATATCCCTTTCCTCGTTCGGAAGGTGTGATCACAACATTGTTGATATATCCCACGCCGACCTGGTCGGTATAACCGGCCGCTCCGATCACTGCGTTTTCTTTTTCCAGAACGAAATACTCGGACCCTTCGTCTTCAATGAGTTTTTCAAAATCTTCCCGTTTCCAGGGCATCGAAAAGCTTTCTTCCTCGATGGCGCAAACGGCGTCAAGATCCTTGGTTTCCATGGGACGCGCGAGAATGCTCATGTACTCTTCCTCGTATGATCGCCGGTTATTTTCACTCACGGGCAAGTTTTTCTTTTCGCTCGCGTTCCGCCTGCGACAGCCGCAGATATTCGGGAACGTGCGCATCGGCATTCACAAATTCCCCGTTTTTAAACTTCCCTGCCGCAAGTGCCGCTACCGAAGCCGCGGACTGACGGTTTTGATTGGGTGAAGCCCATGAATACGGTACCGTGATGATATTTTTGACAGTATCCCGGTAAACCGGAACTCCGTCCCCCAAAAATACGACTTCGCGGCCGATCTCGTTGATCCGTGCAACGATATCCTCGACTGCAAGAGCCGATGCGGGAAGAACGGTTTCCATCATATATATATCGTCATTTTTTACGAATTCATACAGTCCCGTATATACCTGTTCGCGTCTGGCGTCCATTATGGGGCAGACGAGTTTGTCTGTACCGCAAAGATTGTATGCAAGAGCATCGGTAGTAAACACTTCAACTATCGGGATATCAAGTGCAAATCCAAGACCCTTTGCCGTCGCCGATCCGATCCGGAGTCCCGTAAAAGAACCCGGGCCCTTGGATATGGCGATCGCATCAACAGTCGATATGTCAAGCTCCGTCATGCGCGATATCTCATCAAGCATGGGAAGCAATGTCTGCGAATGTGTTTTTTTGTGATTGACCGAGTACTGAGCGACTACGATATCATCCTCAAGAATGGCTACCGAAGCCGTCATCCCCGAACTGTCAATTCCTATCAGTTTCATGATCTATTCAAACTCCGTGACAGTTATCTTGCGGTAATCAAAACCTTTTTGAAGGTCTTTTTGGATCTCAATGCGCGTATGCCTTTCGGGAATGATCTCTTTTACCAGATCCGCCCATTCTATAAGACATACTCCGTCCGAGTAAAAGTATTCTTCGTACCCTATCTCGTCCATTTCGGAAACATCACCGATCCTGTATACATCAAAATGGAAGAACGGCAATCGCCCTTCTTCGTAAACCTGCATTATTGTAAATGTCGGACTGTTTACGGGCTCGGTAATACCAAGTCCCGCCGCCAGGCCCTGCGTAAAAACGGTCTTACCGACCCCAAGGTCTCCGACAAGCGCATAAACATCTCCCTTCGAGGCTTTGGCACCCAAACTCCTGCCAAGTTCAAACGTCTCCCCGGGAGTGTTCGTCTCTATGACAATTTCATTACTCATCAGATTTCAAGCTAAAACGCTTTCTCCCATTTCATTCTATAATGAATCGGGCATAAAAACAATTAAAAAAATTGCATAAAGAAATGTCATGAAAAGGCGGTTTTAACATCTCTCGAAATCTGTTCGGACAATTCTTTGACAGAAGAAAACTTCCGCTCCCCGCGAATAAACTTTTCGAGTGTCACTTCGATCTCTTTGCCATAGAGGTCACCGGAATAATCCTTGATAAAAGATTCGGCGTTGACCGCCGTATCGTTCTTTACCGTGGGCTTAACGCCCAGATTCGTGATCGCTTTATAGAAAACGCCGTCTATCTCTACGCTTGAAGCATAGACACCGAAATCAAGCCCCGCGATATCCTCGCGGGGCACAATGTTTGCTGTCGGGAAATCTATCGTTGTTCCCAGACCTTTTCCGTGTTCGACTGTTCCTGTTATAGTATACGGAAGTTTTATCATATTATCTCCCAAAATGCTGCTGTTAAGCCGACCGGCTGTTTACGGATATTCAACCCTTCAATATTCTTGAAAGCGGCTTATATATAAACATCGTGATAACTACACAGATGAGCCCTTTGACAATAGTAAAGGGAAGGTTAAATACAAGCAAGCTCTGTATGATACTCTTCATTCCCGGAAGTATTGCCTGATATGCCGCAAGAACGGTCTCTTCGGGCATAAAATTGTAGTAAAAAGGATATACCACAAAATAGTTTGAAGGAACCGATACAAGTCCCATTACCAAAGCACCCGCAAGGCCTCCGATAAGTGCGTTCTTTTTACTCTTCTTGTGTTTGTAGATAAGGCCTGCCGTAAGCGCGAACGATGCGCCGAGTATGAAGTTTGAAAGTTCTCCGACAGTGGCGCTCTGCGATACCGCGCAGTGTATCAGATTCTTGATCAGTTCGATCAGTATTCCCGTTACCGGTCCGTAAGCAAATGCTCCGATAAGTGCGGGAAGGTCCGAAAAATCGAACTTGATGAAGGGCGGCATAAGGGGAATGGGAAATTCAAGATATTGCAGTACGCATGCGACTGCAGCCAGCATTCCCGCTCCCACCATGACTCTGGTTGAGATCTTTTTGGTCTCTTTGTTTGTTACCTGTTGTGTTTCCGTCTTTGTTGTTTCCATTGTTTTTCCTTTCCGGTGATGGGTTTCACCACAAGAAAAAGAACCCTTTGAACACAAAAACCCCGTGAGAAAACTCTCACGGGGCATAATACATGTTCATCGCAGCACAAAGAAACTGCTTGATAAGTATCTTCTTCCATCCGGACTGTACCGTCGGTATCGGAGTTTCACCGATTCGGGCCTGTAGGCTTCGCGGACTATAACCGCCGGTCGGGAATTTCACCCTGCCCCGAAATATTATTAGCTGAGCGTTTCGCCGTTGCTTAAGTTTATAAAACAAACGGATATCGCCGTTAACAAATTTATATCAATTATTTGCCTTCGTCAAGCCTCATTGTAAGACTTATGCGCTTTTTCTTGACGTCGACTTCCAGAACTTTTACATCGACTATATCTCCGACACTCACGGCTTCAAGCGGATGCTTGATGTAGCGGTTTGTGATACGCGAGATATGTACAAGTCCGTCCTGATGGACACCGATATCCACAAATACACCGAAGTCTATTACGTTTCTGACCGTACCTTTAAGTATCATACCGGGTTTAAGATCTTCTATTGCCAGAACGTCGCTTCTTAAGATAGGAGCGGGCATGTCGGTTCTCGGGTCTCTTGCGGGCTTTTCAAGTTCTTTTAAGATATCCGTAAGGGTGAGTTCACCGATGCCAAGCTCTTCGGCAGTCTTTTTCTTGTCCCTGACACGGCTTTCAAGACTCTGTGACGCTGTTTTGACAGGTTTGTCATCTCTTGCGGAAGGCGTGTCATTTTGCGCAAGCGCCGCTCCGCCAAGGGCTGCAGCCAGTGCCTTACCCATTGCGGTATTGGTGTTTGTGACAAGGGGCTTTGTGGGCCTGTCAGGTCTGCGGGCGGGTTTTTCTGTTTTGACCTTGGCAGTCAATTTATCTGCTGCCGCCTTTTTCTGGAATTCCTTGATGTCATCCATCGAAAGATTTAACTTTTCCATGAGCTTAAGCGTAGCTTCGTAAGACTCGGGATGGACGCTTGTCGCATCAAGCGGGTTATCGCCGTCGGTGATCCTCAAAAATCCCGCGCACTGTTCAAAAGCCTTGGGGCCGAGTTTCGGAACGTTAAGCAGCTGCTTACGATCCGTAAACTTACCGTTCTTTTCGCGATAATCAACAATGTTCTTGGCTATGGGCTTGCTGATACCGGAAATATATTCAAGAAGCGATGCCGATGCGGTGTTGATATCAACGCCCACACGGTTAACGCAGTCTTCAACAACACC
>CACYCC010000198.1 GCA_902772805.1 uncultured Lachnospiraceae bacterium
ATATCCTTGCCGGTAAGACAGAACACTTTACTTTATCTGATCGCACTTATGATATTCCTTACGGTCATGTCGATAAGGGAAAAGAAACTGCTTTATCTGATCGCGGCACCTTTCTTTTTGATATTACCGCTCCTGGCAAATGCCGGTACTCAATTTTACTATGAAAAAAAGAGCGGGATAGAGATATCAAGAGACGAGATCCCGCATATAAACTGGGTAGTCATGGGACTGCAGGGAGAAGTTGATGAAGGCCTCGGAGTGGGATATTACAACGGTTACAATTATGCTTCCTGGAATCTTAACGGTTCCACCAAAAAGAACGCGATCGAGTTTTCAAAAGGAGTTCTGGCGGAGCGAATTGATGAGTTCAAAAAAGATCCCGGGATGACTGTCAGATTTTTCAGATATAAAGCGCTTGAACAGTGGAACGAGCCGCTCTTTGAGTCGGCGCATATGACTGTCGCACCGGAAGGGTATGAGCAGGAATATGCGGATAATCCCGTTTACAGCCTGTTTTACAGTTCAAAAGTTTTGTCGGTGATAAGATATGCCATGAACAGATACATGTTCTTTGTATATCTGTTTGTGTTTATTTATATATGCCGGCTTATTGTAAAAGACGAGGATCCCTACAGTCTGTTGCTTACGGTTGCTTTTACGGGCGGATTTTTGTTCAGCCTTATCTGGGAAGCCAAGGGCCGGTATGTTTTCCCGTTTTTTGCCGTTTTGCTTCCGGTTGCGGCCATAGGACTTAAGACCGTGATCGACTTTTGTACTGCCCGTTTAAAAGGGATCATTGCTGATAAAGGAAAAGCCGTTAAATGAAGAAACTGTCTGATATTCTTTCCAAGTTAATATATGTATTTGCGGCAATTCCGCTTCTGTATCTTTTCATTAACGTTATTCATTATACATATAACCTTAATCTTTTCTGGTTTGTCGAAGATCTCTCGTTTATGACTGAGGGACCGGATTCAAGACTCAAAAACCTGATCGTGATCCTGATCGCTTTCGTAGTTTATTATCTTGCCGCCAAACTTCTTTTCGTGGGAGCAAAAAGCAAAGCGGACCGGGATAAGAGAGTTCTGATATGCGCATCGGTCGTATCGCTTCTCATATTTGCGGGGCTTGTTTTCTTTGTGCTTAAGACACGTATCGATATCGCTTTTGATCCCGAGAGAGTATATGAGCGGGCACTTTCTTTTGCAAAAGGCGACTATTCGCCGGTATCGGATTACTATATTCAGATGTATCCCCAGCAGGTCGGCCTTGCGTTTTTTGAAAGTATCTTCCTTAAGTTTACGGAAAGCCCTCTGATATTTCAGATACTGAACGCCTTTTTCATAGCGGCGTCCGTATTTTTGGTTTACCGCCTCAGCCATGAGCTGACAAACAACGCGGAAGTGAGCTTTGTTGCATTGTTCATTGTGACGTTCTGTTTTCCGCTCTATTACTATGTAAGTTTTGTTTACGGCGATGTTTTTATGATCTGCTCCATGCTGTTCGTCGCGTGGGCCCTTATAAAGTGGATAAACGAGCAAAAGATCCGCTATATTGTGCTTATCTTAGCAGCAGCGGCCATCATGGGACCCGTACGCAAAAACTCGCTTATATTCCTGATAGCTGTGGCTATTGTATTTATACTTACCGCTTTACGGCAAAAGAAAGCGAATATCCTCATTTTCGCTGCCCTTGCTCTCGCGATACCCATAATATCAACCGAGGGTATCACCAAATACTATGAGATCAAGGGAGAAACGAAACTGGATAACGGCATGCCGTTTGTTAACTGGATCGCTATGGGGCTTTGCCCGGCGGTAAACGAGAATTGCAGTGTCGGCGTTTTTAACATGTTCAATGAGCAGTTATATATCAACGAAGGCGGGAAAGATCCAAAGCTTTCAGCCGAGGCTTCCAAGGCATATATCAGGCAACGGTTTGACGATTTTAGATCGGAACCCGGATCGGGCAGAGCGTTTTTTAGATTCAAGATACTCGAACAGTGGGCTGAACCGACCTTCGCATCCATAGATTCGACTACGGGAGACCATGAGTACTGTTGGGAAGAAGTGAAATTTTCATATGATTTTCATACTCTTGACGCCATGAGCAAGATCATGAACAGACTTCAGAGCATTGTATATTTGTTTTCTTTTTCCTATATTGTATTTGCACTTATCAAAGACAAAGAATATAAACCGCTTATACTTGCACTGGGATTTCTGGGAGGTTTCCTGTTCAGTGTTATCTGGGAAGCGAACGGCCGATATGTGTTCCCGTATTTTATACTTTTAATACCTCTTGCGGGAGCTGCTATCGGTAAGGCGATCGGTGTACTAAATGAAGAATTTACCAAAATAAAGAAAAGCGAAAAAGATGAGCATCCATATCAATAATACTATAGTAACGCTTAAAAAGGGTGAAGGGCGCAGCCTCAAGGAAGGCGGTGCCTGGATCTATGATAACGAAATAGAGTCAATAGTCGGAACGTTCAAAAACGGCGATATCGTGCGTGTGAACGATTTCGACGGCTTTGTGCTGGGCGCCGGATTTATAAATCAGAATTCCAAGATCCGCGTCCGCATGCTCACCAGAAGCCGTGACCCTGAGATCGACGAAGACTTTTTAAAGAAAAGAGTCGATAATGCATGGGATTACCGTAAGACCGTGTTAAAGCCGGAGGACCTTAACTGCTGCAGGCTGATATTCGGTGAGGCGGATTGGCTTCCCGGGCTTGTAATCGATAAATACAGTGATGTTCTGGTTGTTGAGAGTCTGTCTCTTGGAATGGACAGGGTTAAAGATGTCATCATAGATCATTTAAGTGAACTGCTTGAAAAAGACGGCTTTCACATTAAGGGTGTTTATGAGCGTTCCGATGCTCCCGTCCGCAAAAAAGAAGGCATGGAGCCATATAAGGGGTTCATCGGAGAAGAGTTTGACACGGATGTCGAGATCACAGAAAACGGTGTTAAATACACAGTTGATGTAAAAAACGGGCAGAAGACGGGATTTTTCTTAGATCAGAAATATAACCGCCTTGCCATGCAGGGAATCGTAAAAGGTCTTAAGAGTGTGACAGATCATTTAAGAGTACTTGACTGTTTTACCCATATGGGAACATTTGCACTTAACTGCGGGCTCGCCGGAGCCGATGAAGTTACAGGTCTTGATATTTCCGAATATGCCGTATCCCAGGCGACGGCGAACGCCAAAGCCAACGGATTAAGCGACCGTGTTAAATTCAGAGCCGCCAATGTACTTGATGAACTGCCTATCCTTTACGAAGCCGGGGAAAAATACGATGTTGTGATACTCGATCCGCCTGCTTTTACCAAATCGCGCGAAGCGACCAAAAATGCGATAAAGGGTTACCGTGAGATCAATATGAAAGGTCTTAAGCTGGTGCGTGACGGGGGATATCTTGCGACATGTTCGTGCTCGCACTTTATGACACAGGATCTCTTCACCGAGGTGATAGGTCAGGCCGCGAGATCGGTCCACAAACGTCTCACCCAGGTTGAGTTCAAGACTCAGGCGCCGGATCACCCGATACTGTGGGCCGCCGATGAGAGTTATTATCTTAAATTCTATATCTTCAGGGTTTGTGAGGAGAAATAACATGTTTTGTTGACAAACCGTGAATGCTTGGATATAATCAGATTTGCGTCGTGAGACGATTGTTATATTGGTAGCGGATGCTACAGCTTAAGGAGAAATACTCAAGAGGCTGAAGAGGCGCCCCTGCTAAGGGTGTAGGTCGGGTGACCGGCGCGAGGGTTCAAATCCCTCTTTCTCCG
>CACYCC010000199.1 GCA_902772805.1 uncultured Lachnospiraceae bacterium
CATAAGGCATGCTTCCCTCTCCGCGGTGTCTTTGTTTACGCCCACGGTCATCAGGAATCTGGAGAGCAATGAATGCTTGCTGTATATGCTTTCGGCAGCCTTTCTGCCTTCATCGGTAAAAAGAACACACCCGTCCTCACCGAAATAGATCATTTCCCGTTCGCGGAGCTTTTTCATGGCATTACTGACGCTTGGCTTTGTAACACCCATCTCTTCCGCTATATCTATGGATCTGACCAATCCGTTTCTGTTATGAAGGATAAGTATGCTTTTTAAATAATCCTCAAGTGAGCTGCTCTTTCCCATTTCAAATATCCCCACACAACTTATCGGGTAACGACTTCCCACATCACGCCCATATTCTGAAAACCGTTTTCGGGCATGCACCCGGCACAGGCTTTACCGCTTGTGCCGCATCCCGTACATCCGGTGCAGGAATGTTCTGCTTTTCCGTCACCTGAAAATACGATCCTTTTGATCAGGCCGGCACGCTCCAAAAAAACAATATCTCTTTTTACGTTCTCCATGGAAGTGTTTAACTCCGATGCGAGCATTTCAAGCGTGCGCGACTTTCCGTCCTGTAATAATCCGATCAATTCTTCCATTTTCTTTTACCAGATCAGTAATCCTATGTAATAAGCGATCCCCGCGAGTATCAAAGCAACTCCCGTATAGTAAAGTGCGATCTTTGCGGTCCACTTAACGGAATGTGTTTCCTGATATGTGGCTGCAAGTGCAACGATACAGGGCATATTGAAGGTCATTGCAAATATGAGTGCGAGCGCCTCGGGCTTTGAAACGTTTGAAACCAGGATCTCGTTGATATTGGCAGCTTTGACACCGCTCACGACCGAACCTACCGATATGGTGCCGGTTCCGGTATAAATGGTGCTGAGAACACCGAGAGCACCCTCTTTACCGAGACTTGATGCGATAAATGCCATAAACGTCTGCCAGCCCATTCCGAATAACTTTGTAACGGGTTCGATAAAATGTCCGACCTTGTAAAGTATGCTTGAAGTTATATCTCCGGTTGATGTGTAGGAAAGAAGCCAGAAAGCAAGCGCAACTATAACAACAACCTTTAAAGCTCTTAAAAACGTATCTTTGGTGCGTCCGAAAACATATCTTAAAAGTGCTCCCCACTTGGGTTTATGGTAAGGAGGAAGTTCCATGATCATACCGCATCGGTCCTCGGCTTTTACCAAAGAATGTCCGAAGACCTTGGCCGTAAGCCACATATGAAGGATCATGACAAGTAAGATGACTATGATGATCACAGGCATCCATGCACCAAAGAATATTGTCGAAAGCATAGGTATTACCGCCCAAGCCGCACCGCAGGGAACCGCCCAGGCAAGTGCGATGGTAAGAACCTTCTGTCCCCAGTTGTCTATTACTCTTGTTCCGGCAGCGCCGCCCATCGTACAGCCGAAGCTGATAAGGAAAGGCATTACGGATTTACCCTGCAGACCGAATTTGGCCATCGTGTTATCAAATACGTAAGAGATACGTGCCATTACACCGATCTCTTCGAGCATTCCGAATACGAGTGTTACACCAAACACAAATCCGAGCATCTGCACTATAAATGCCAAGGATCTGAACAACACATCACATAGGATCGAAGCTATAAATGCGGGACAACCGATGTTTAAAAGTGCCTCATTAAGCGGATCGGGTATCTTACCGATAAGCTGTCCCACTCCCATAAGCGGAAGAGCCGGGATAAACGATGCTATAAGTCCGAGGATTATGGTAAGAACAACGACAGGTTTACCCCATACGCGGTGCGTTATGAGTCTGTCAAATTTACCTAACGATACCTTTGTCTTTTTATTGGTGGCCGTATCCGCAAGCAGTTCATCGATCCAGGCGAATTTTCTCTCACCCGTAAGGACCACGCCCTTATCTATTGTTGAAAGCGCTGCATCAAAGTCCCCTGCCGCATCGCCCGAAAGGGTTCCTTTTATCTTTGCGATAACGGGAGCGTCTCCCTCAACGGCTTTTGTTGCAAGCCAGACATTTGAATATCCCGGTATTATTCCGCCCGGAACGATCGCCTTTATGGTCTTGAAAGCCTCGATCTCATCAAACCGCCTTATAAGCGGTTCCGGATCGAGTAGGGTCTTGTCTTTGACCGCACGCTCAAGTGCTTTATAAAATCCGTCATATGCCTTCGTATCGGGTGCCGAAAAGAGCACTACCGGAATACCGAGTTTCTTTTCAAGTTTTTGCGCATCTATCTTCTTGCCCTGCATGGCGGCAACGTCACTCATGTTAAGCACAAGAAAACACGGTACGGTTATTCC
>CACYCC010000200.1 GCA_902772805.1 uncultured Lachnospiraceae bacterium
ATTTAAGGGGGATCATATGGCAGCGTTTGACAGAATAAAGAGCGGTATTCCGGAAATGGACGAGGCACTCGATAACATCAGGCTTGGCGACAACGTGGTTTGGCGTGTTTCCGAGCTTTCGGAGTTTAAACTTTTCATGGAGCCCTACATCGAACAGGCAATAAAGGATAAGCGAAACATCATCTATTTCAGGTTTGCAAGCCATGCCCCGCTTCTTAAGAAGCGTCCGGGGATCAAGATCGTGAAGGTCCCGCTTTCGCACCGTTTTGAAAACTTCACTGTCGACATTCATAACGTCATCGAAAAAGAAGGAAAAGACGCCTTCTATGTATTTGACTGCTTGTCGGAACTTCAGACTGCCTGGGCGACGGACCTTATGATGGGCAATTTTTTCAGGGTCACCTGTCCTTTTCTTTTTATTCTCGATACCGTAGCGTTTTTCCCGATCAAGCGCGGCCGTCATTCGGTGCAGGCCATCAATAAGATTCTTAATACGACCCAGCTTTTCTTTGATGTGTATTCGGATAAAAAGAACATATATGTAAGGCCCGAAAAGGTTTGGAACAGAAATTCAGACACGATGTTTTTACCACACACATATGATCCAAAGACGGGGGAATTCAGGCCGATACTTGACGGCGTAAGGTCCAGCAGGTTTTATCAGACACTCGGATTGGCACAACGTTCCGCCGAAGAACAGTATTCCGATTCCTGGGACAGATTCTTTAACCGCGTAAAAGCGCTTAAAGAAAGCGGTATGGACATAACCGAAGACTGCTACCGGATGTGCGACATCATGATGACCAGGGATGACAAGATGCGTGAGATGGTCAAAAAGCATTTTGAGCCCGAGGATTATTTTGCCGTCAGGGACCATATGGTCGGAACGGGTATGATAGGCGGAAAGGCCTGCGGAATGCTGCTTGCCAGAGCGATCATCAGGAACAAAGAAGAGGACATAAACGAGATATTGGAGCCGCACGATTCTTTCTATGTCGGCTCGGATGTTTATTATACATACATCGTTGACAACGATCTGTGGGATTTAAGGATAAGGCAAAGAACGGAAGAGGGATATTTCACTCTTGCCAAGGATTTTGCCGACGGGATAACGAACGGCACGTTTTCCGAGGCGATGCGAGAGCAGTTTGTGCGTATAATCGAGTACTACGGTCAGGATCCTTATATCATAAGGTCAAGTTCGATCTTAGAGGACGGATTCGGAAACGCCTTTGCGGGCAAGTACGAGTCGGTATTCTGCGTAAACCGCGGAAGCCTTGATGAGAGGCTTGACGAGTTTGAGCATGCGATCAAAGTCGTATATGCAAGCTCGATGAGTCTGTCCGCGCTTGATTATCGTAAGCGCCGCGGGCTTGATAAGCGTGATGAGCAGATGGCACTTCTGATACAGCGTGTTTCCGGCTCGTATTACGGCACAAACTATATGCCCTGTGCCGCGGGAGTCGGTTATTCCTACAGCCCTTACAGGATCATGAAGGAATCGGACCCTACGGCCGGAATGCTTAGGCTTGTCATGGGACTCGGGACATCGGCAGTCGACAGGACCGAGGGCTCATATCCGAGGATAGTTAACCTCGACATGCCCGAGAAAACGCTTTATTCATCATCGGCCGATAAGCATAAGTTTTCTCAGGGCAAGGCTGAAGTCATAGATATGGCGCAAAAGAAACTGCGAAGGCTTTCCCTTGACGAGATGGAGCCGGATATTCCCGGGTATCTCGAGCGGATCCTTTTGGAACATGATCATGATGCGGAATACAGGCTCCGTGAAATGGGCAGGAACAGGGATGTAAAGTTCATATCCTGCAAAGGCCTTGTGGCCAACGAAGAGCTTATGGAGAGAATGCAGAGAATGCTCTCATGCATTGAAGAAGAATACGATTATCCTGTTGATACGGAGTTTACCATCAATATATCCGAAGACGGGGAATATTCCGTAGACCTTTTGCAGTGCAGGCCGCTTCAGGTGTTTAAGGGTCAGTCCGGCACGGTCATTCCGCCGGATGTGGACGAAGAAGACATACTGCTTGAGAGCATCGGAGCCTCGATGGGAATGTGCAGGACGACAGAACTTGAGATCATAGTATATGTCGATCCCGTCAAATACTACAACATGCCTTACAGGGACAAAGACCTTGTTGCAAAACTGATAGGAAAGATCAACTGGCATTATCGTGATATGGGAAAACATATGATGCTGATCGTACCCGGAAGAGTGGGCACATCATCACCTGAACTCGGAGTTCCGACGGCATTTTCGGATATAAGCGAATATGAGATCATATGTGAGACTGAGGAATCCGAGGCGGGTTATAATCCCGAACTATCATACGGAAGCCATATATTCCAGGATCTTGTAGAGGCGCAGATACTCTACACCGCAGTGTTTGACAACGAAAAGACGATACGGTTTGCGCCCGAAATGCTTGAATCCGCGAAGGATCTTATCAAGCAGTTCGAGCGCAGTAAGGAGCTTTCAGAGATCGTACATGTTTACGATGTTTCCGGTATGAAATGCGAAGTGTTCAACGATATAGCCAATGAACATCTCATGATCACCTTAAGATGATCGCATCATGACGTTTTCTTTTTCCTAAGTATCAAAGCGCTTGCGCCGGCAAGGAGTGCAACACCTCCCGCAATACCGGCGCCGAGGGCGATCCTTCCGGCTCCGCGCGAAGATCTTGCTCCCTGTACCAGTACAAGAGCGGATATCGGCTCAACCGTTGCAGTATTTTCGCATGTATAGAGTTTACTGTTACCGGCTTTGGTTCCGTTGATATAGACATCCCACTTACCCGAACCTTCGGGAAGAGTGATCTCTTTTGCTTCTTCGGATGCGTTGAATACAACATACATTTCCCTGCATTCGTCATCGATCCCCTCGCCGTTTATCAAAAATGCCACAACGCCCGAATCCTGTCCTGTGATCTCCTTTACATGGGCGCTCACGTCTTCGGCACTTGAAAGTCTTAAAACGGGATGTGCCTTTCTGAATGCGATAAGTCCCTTGTAATAATCATAAACATCCGCATATTTCTGCTCACCGAGGGTCGACCAGTCGATCCTGTTTACGGCGTCGCCGGAAACGTAACTGTTTGATTCAAAACTTCCGTCGGTATTTGTCTTGGTGCGCAGCATTTCCTCACCGGCCTGCATAAACGGTGTTCCCTCAGACAGCATATAAATGGCGGCGGCTAAGTTGTTCATCTTTACGATATCTTCGTCGCTTGCATCGCTTCTTGATATCCTGAGTCTGTCGTAAAGCGTGTTGTTGTCGTGGCACGAAGCATAGTTTATCGTCTGCGAAGGACTCTTGCACCACTTGTCCGCACCCATGAAACAGCGTGCGATCTTGCTCTCAAATCCCGAAGCACCCGACACGAAACCGCATTCCGTATTGAACACGCTTCCCTTAAGACCGTCTCGTATGGTGTCGTTGAAATACGCAAATCCCGGTGTGGATCCCGAATTTGTCTGGGTGGCCAGTTCGACTTCTTTTGTCGTAAGAGTCGTAAGCGACCATCCTTCACCGTAAAAGATCACGTCGGGGTGCTTCTCATGCACGCTTTCCACGATCTCGTTGATGAGCTCGGTATCCATCAAGCCCACAAGGTCGAAACGGAAACCGTCTATGTGATATTCGTCAGCCCAGTAATTTACCGAATCTACGATATATTTTCTTACCATCGAGCGCTCGGTCGCCGTGTCATTGCCGCATCCGGAGCCGTTTGAATAAGTGCCTTCCTCGGTAATTCTTGAAAAATAGCCGGGTACAAGCTGATTTATGCAAAAAGAACCCGCGTCGTGAACATGATTGTATACGACATCCATTACAACAGCGATCCCGTTGTCGTGGAAGCCTTTGACCATTTCCTTGACTTCTTTGACACGGACTTCACCCTTGAAAGGATCGGTTGAATAGGTTCCTTCGGGGATATTGTAGTTGACCGGATCGTATCCCCAGTTGTATACGCCCTTTGACTGATTGCTCTCGTCAAGCGATCCGAAATCGTACATCGGAAGCACGTGTATGTGAGTGACACCAAGGTCCTTGATGTGTGAAAGCCCGGTGGGTATCCCTGTCGAAGTCTTGGTGTTTTCTTCGATCATTCCTATGAACTTACCCTGGTTTACGATACCGTTGTCTTCACCGACGGTGATATCACGTATATGTGCCTCATAAATGATGGCGTCGTTGATGCTTTTTCCGGTGAAAGGATTTTTGTCCTTATCCCAGCCCTCGGGATCGGTCGTGGAAAGATCGAGCACCATCGACCTTTTGCCGTTTGC